>NZ_JCACHU010000128.1:0-2246 GCF_059504005.1 Belnapia sp.
TGTCAAGCGACACCGGAAACGCCCCCCTTGGCGCCATGAAATCGCCCCCCCTGGTTTCAAGTCTTCGCTGCGGCTGTGACTGGTTCCGGCGTGCTGCTCCGGAGCAGACCTGAGCGGCGCTTCTCCTTGAGCCGGTAGCTGTCGCCACGGATGGTAACCACGTGGCTGTGGTGCAGCAGGCGGTCGAGGATGGCGGTCGCCACCACGGGATCGCCGAACACGTTGCCCCACTCGCCAACAGCGCGGTTGGAGGTGACCAGCATCGAGCCCCGCTCGTAGCGGCGGCTGACCAGCTGAAAGAACAGATGCGCGGCATCTGGCTCAAACGGCAGGTAGCCGAGCTCGTCGACGATCAGCAGCCTCGGCTTGCTGAAGTGCACCAGACGGTCCTCGAGCCTGCCCTCGGCATGCGCCTTGGCCAGCTGCGCTACCAGGGTGGGTGCGGGCACGAACAGCACGGTGTAGCCGGCGTTGATCACCTCGCGTCCGATGGCGACCGCCAGATGAGTTTTCCCCACGCCTGGCGGCCCGAGCAGCATCAGCGTCTCGCCGTTGCCGACGAACCGCCCGCTGGCGAGATCGCGGATCTGTCCGCGGTCGATCGAGGGCTGGGCGGCAAAGTCGAACCCGCCGAGATCGCGGGCATAGGGGAACCGCGCCAGCCCCATCGCCATCTCGATCCGGCGGCTGTCCTTGCGGGCGATCTCGCGCTCGCAGAGCAGCGCCAGGCTTTCGCGCAGGTTCAGCTCGCCGCGTGCGGCCTCGTCCAGCAGGCTGTCCAGCCCGTCGCGGATGGCCGTGAGCTTGAGCCGCGTCAGCATCGCCGTCAGGCGATCCGGGTGAGGCGTCATCACCAGGCACCCCCAGCCACCGCCTCGTACTCAGCCAGCGGCCGCAGCAAGGCCGGCACTTCGGCCGGGCTGGCAGGCGCGCCTCCCACGGCACCGTCTGCCTCCCGCACAACAGTCCAAGCGCGGAACCCCGCCACGCCCTCGAAATGGGCCGGCTCGGTCGCGCGCCCGCGTCGGCCCTCCAACACCTTGTGCGCCGCAACCTCCCGCCCCGCATGGCTGATCCTCACCATCCCAGCACCAAGCGTCACCTGCACCCGCTCGCCGATCAGACGCCAGGGCACCGAGTAGCTGTTGCCCTCTACCCCAACCGCGCAGTCCGACCCCACACGCCGGACCAGGTCCCGCGTTGCCTGGAACGGCGGCGTGCCGTCCAGTGAGCGCAGCGCCCCAGCCTCGTCGCGCAGGAACCGCACCATCGGCGCCTCGCCTGTGGTGCCATGCACCCGCACATCAGCCACCTCGCGGGTCCAGGCCACCAGGTGCGCCTCCAGCGCCTCCCAACTCGGAAAGGCGCGCCCGGCGATGGCGTTGCGCTTGATGTAGCCTACTCCACGCTCATCCTTGCCCTTGGTGCGGGCCCGATACGGGGCGCAGGCCCGTGGCCGCACGCGCCAGTGCCGGGCAAAGGCATGCAGGCGGGCATTGAACACCACCTCCCGTGTCGCCGCGTCGTGCCGGTCCACCAGGGCACGAGCATTGTCGAACAAGATCTCCTCCGGCACTCCGCCAAAAACCTGGAAGGCACCCTCGATCCCCTCGAACCAGCTGCCCTGCGCCTCACCCTGAAACGCCCGCACGTACAGCCTGCGTGAGTAGCCCAAGGTGGCCACGAACAGATGCACCCGCACCGGCACGCCGCCGATCGTCACCCGCCGCTCGCCAAAGTCGATCTGCAGCTGCCGCCCGGGCGGCGTCTCGAACCGCACCGTCGCCCGGGCCGCCGCCAGAAGCTGCTGCCGGAACGGCGCGCAGGCCCGCTCCACCGTCCGCAGGCTCACCACCAGCCCGTGCTCGGCCGCCAACTCCTGCCGCACAACATCGGCATTGCCCCCATGCCGTATCAGGCGCTCCTCCAGCCAGCCAGCCAAAGCGGCCAGGCTGGGTCTGCGCTGAGCCCCGGAGTACCCCGACCAGCCGCCCTCACGGACATACCGCCGCACCGTCTTGGGACAGGTGCCGAACTCCCGCGCGATCCGCTTGACGCCCCAGCCCCGCGCCTTGAGCGCCAGCATCGCCGCTACCTCGTCCGGCGTCCGCATCCGAACCCCCCGCACCTCGTCCAGCGCGGAAGCTTGGATCAACCCAGCCTTGTCCATCGACATCCCTCTCTCCCTCTTCAGAGGGGGGGCGATTTCATGTCGCCAAGGGAGGGAGATTCCATGTCGCCTGACA
>NZ_JCACHU010000129.1:0-28763 GCF_059504005.1 Belnapia sp.
AACCGACGAAGCCTGCAAGCAGATCAGTGGGTTAAGAGTTGTTCAGGGCCGACTAAGTGGCCTGCCGGAGCGACCATTGAGGGTTGAGCGGAGGCAGGCCACTTATCCACAGCGTGGGCCACCCGGATGGGGTGGCCACCGTCGATCTCCGGCTATGGTTCGAGTTGCGAGCCAGAACCTGGAGTACGGAGACGACGATGACCGACGAGAAGATGGCGCTGCTGGAGCTGATCGAAAAGAGTGCCGATGCGGACTTGGTGCGCGAGATGCTGGGCTTTGCCGCCGAGCGGCTGATGGAGGCCGAGGTGCAGGTCCGCGCCGGCGCGGCGCACGGGGTGCGCGACCCGGTCCGCGTGGTGCAGAGGAACGGCTACCGCGAGCGGGGCTGGGAGACCAGGGCGGGACGGATCGAGCTGGCAATACCCCGGCTGCGCCGGGGCTCCTACTTCCCCGTCGAAGGCAGTGCCTTCGACCCTGGAGCCCCGGCGCACGGCCGAGACGGCGCTGACGGCGGTCATTCAGGAGGCCTACATCCACGGCGTCTCCACCCGGGCCGTCGACGACCTGGTCAAGGCGATGGGCGGGTCGGGCATCTCCAAGAGCGAGGTGAGCCGGCTGGTGGAGGAGATCGACGGACGGGTGAACGCCTTCCTCACCCGCCCACTCGAGGGCGAGTGGCCCTATCTCTGGATCGACGCGACCTATGTGAAGGCTCGGGAGGGCGGGCGCATTGTCTCAACGACGACGATAATCGCTGTTGGGGTGAACACCGATGGCCGGCGTGAAGTGCTTGGCGTGGCCACCGGCGTCTCGGAGGCGGAGGTCTTCTGGAAGGGGTTCCTGCGCTCGCTGGCCGACCGTGGCCTGCGCGGGGTCAAGCTGGTGATCGCCGATGACCATAAGGGCCTGCGCGCTGCCGCCTCCAAGGTGTTCCATGCCAGCCTGCAGCGGTGTCGCGTGCACTGGATGAGGAGTGCCTTGGCGCATGTGCCGGCCAAGCAGCGCCCGGCCGTGGTGGCCATGCTGAAAACCATCTTTGCCCAGGAGACCGCAGCGGACGCTCGCGCGCAGTGGAACAACGTCGCCGACGCGCTGCGCGAGCGGGCCCCAAAGCTGGCCGAACTGATGGACGGTGCACGCGATGATGTCCTCGCCTATATGGCGTTCCCGCGTGAGCACTGGCCGCAGATCGCCAGCACCAACTCCATCGAGCGGCTCAATGGCGAGATCAAGCGCCGCACCGATGTGGTTGGCATATTCCCGAACGCGGCTGCCATCGTCAGGCTCGTTGGTGCTCTCATGCTCGAGCAAAATGACGAGTGGGCTGTAAGTCGCCGCTACATGTCCCTTGAAAGCCTCGCCATCCTCAGCGACGCTCCGCGCGTCAGTCTGCCTGGTGTGGCGGCCTGATCTCGGCCTGGCCGGGGATTGACGCTGTTACATCACGCCGCGGGGCATAATCGTCGTCGAGCAACTCGCGTGGCAGCACGGTGATGCCTTGGGGCACATCGCGTATCGGTGTGTCGGTCCGCGTAGCGGTCGAGGATCGGGTAGCACGATATCCTTGGATTGGGCCAAAGGCGCTCTCTCCCGCGCTCGTCACGTTGAGCTGGGGTAGCTCTAGGGCGACCGGTGCCGGCTGGTCTTGCGCGATGGCGGGGCCGAACGGAAGCATCAAGGGGATGCCCGGCAGTGCCTGCAGGACCCAAATCATGGCTCTGGAAGGCAGCCACACTTGAAACTCTCTACAGGTCAGGCGTGACACGTAGCATCTCCTGAGATTGCGAGTCAATCGCAATTAACAGATTGTCCACGTTGTCGCAATCGCATCGGTTCCGGCTTGTGGCCTGCCACACTGCGCGGCCTTCGGCACAAAAAGCTCACCGACTGGGCACGCCAGCTGGCGGTGCAGGCCCGTCGATGGCTGCCTGGGCGGGAGATCGTGGTGGTCGGTGACAGCGGCTTTGCCGCCCTGGAGCTGCTGTCCGCTCTCGCCCGTCACAAGGTTACCGGCATCACGCGCCGACGGCTAGACGCCGCGCTCTACGACCCGGCGCCGCCCCGGCGACCCGGAACCAACCGCGGCCCCGCACCAAGGGCGGCCGGCTCCCGCACCTGTCCGAGGTGCTGAGGGGCACCCACACGCGCTGGCAGCCAGTCATGGTCCGGGGCTGGTATGGCGAAGGCGAGCGCGAGGTCGAAATCTGCACCGCAACCGCCGTCTGGCGTCACGGCGGTATGCCCATCGTGCCGATCCGCTGGGTGTCGATCTGCGATCCCTAGCAGCGGCTCACCCCGCAGGCTCTGCTGTGCACCGACCTACACCGCACGCCCGATCAAATCCCGGGCTGGTTCGTCCAGCGCTGGCAGCTGGAGGCTACCTTCCAGGAAACCAGGGCGCATCTTGGTGTCGAAACCGGGCGGCAGTGGTCGGACCTAGCCATCGCCCGCACCACGCTATGCCTGCGCGCACTGTTCTCCCTCGTCACCCTCCTGGCCGCGCAGCTCAGGCCCTCAGAGCGAGAGGCCGCAGCCAGCAGCGCCTGGTACCGTAAGAAACGCCCGACCTTAAGCGACACCCTCGCCGCCGTGCGACGTCACATCTGTCGCGAGCAGGGCTTACTCATGTCACGGCGCAATCGCCATGTCGCGAACCCCCCCGGCACTCCAACGCGCCTTGGCTTACACCATCTACCACGCCGCCTGAATGGCCAAACTCGAGCTAAGCCTACCTCGTACTACCTGCTACTCTCAGTGTCGTCCGGAGAGGCGTCAGCCTCATCACTGGCCGCATCGGCGGCAGCCTCGGGACGGAGCTCCCGGTGACGATCGAAGTAATCGCCAAGGCGGATGTTTAAGCAATCTTCGTTCAGCATGACGGGTCAACGCCTGCGTCCCGCAAAGGTGCGATTCCATTCCGCCGGCGGGATGGGTGCAAAGGCCCCCGCTTAATGCCTCAACCCCGCCCGACCCGGGGCACCGGCGCCGACGATGGGGAAGATAAGTGGATCCGTCATGACGCACTCCGGGGTGATGCGATGCGGCTTGCTGCTTCTGCAACCGGAGGGCCCGATCCATTGCTGGGCGCCGGTTGAGCGAAGCCGCGGACGAGGCCTCAGTCCGCCTTGCTGCACGGCGTCCAGAAGCATGACCATTGGTCAGTCAATGCGGCCACCTGCGGCGCAGTGAGCGCAAGCCGGCGACACTCGGCGCAAGCGACGAACGGCACGCCCGGGCGCCAAGACTTAGGGTCCTCCCATCAGCCAAGGCCGCATCCCGCGGCACAGCGAGACACAGAGGAGAGCCCCATGATCCGCAAGCACAGCCTGGCCCTGGCCGCGACCCTGGCCCTCGGCATCAGCAGCATCGCGCAGGCGCAACAGAACGGCCCCCGCCTGGTCGGCGGCGGCGACGACGCCCAGGTTGTCTACACGCAGCCGAGCCACAACCTCGCCGGGCGCGGTATCGCCTCCCTGGTCGGTGGCGGCGAGGACCGCTAGGTGGTCTATGCGCCGATGAGTACGGGCCAAGCCTCGAGCGGCCTCGTCGCCCACATCATCGGCGGCGGCGAGAACCTGCAGGTGGTCTACGAAGCGGCGCCGAACACCAACTCGGCCCTCGCCGGTACCATGGGCCCACCGCGTACCTGACCGATACCACTGACATGAGCCTTAATGGCAGGGCGCCTCCGGGCGCCCTTTCGGTTCTGTTGGCACCATTACGCCGTTAATGAATTTGTGGCTTAGTGAGAGGCGGCTGCCGAGCTACATGCGGGCGGTGCCGAAGGCGAGGTGAGGGCATGCGCCAGCCAAAGCCGAAGCCTGCGCTAGCTCACTACGCTCGGTTAGCGGCTAGCCCCGGGCGGATCCTGCTGCATTGGTGCCGTGGGCTCTATGCGGACGGCGTTGAGTGCCATGTGCGTTACCGTCTCAATGGCCCGCTCGAAGCCAGCTGCTGCTGCCGGTGGGGCGTCATGCTCAATCTGCGCCAATGCTGCAGGCAGCATCGCGTGAAGGGTACTCAGTATCTCGTCCCGCTTCGCGAGCGGAGCGCGCGTGAGGAGCGAGATATGGGCAATCAGAATGGCTAGAATGCCCTTCAGTGCATGGATTTCGCCCCGCAGCTCGTCAAGCTGGTCGCGCCGCTGCACGGGAAGGCCAACTGGATCCGAGGTCATGGGTGCCACCTGCTGTTCGATCGTAGCACCATCGGCCAAAGCACCGGCGAAAGGGAACCACCCAAATTAGGTCTGCTTGTCGCTGCTGATGTCGCGGGCCAGAGCGGTGCTGGACGAATCTCAGAGTCCGTTTGAGAAATGTCAGGCACTGCAAAATCTTGGGCCTGTCATCGCCACGCGACGCTATCCGTTGTGGTCTACAACCTTTGTCAAACATGGGGTAATCGGGCGGGCAGCGTCTCCGACGCCCTGCTGGTTAGGATCAGCCCGGGCATACCATCTCGGGAGGAGCCGCCATGGAGCAGTATGTTGCGCTGGACGTGTCGCTGAAGGAGATCAGCGTCTGCGTGACCGACGGCAAAGGCGCCGTGACCTTCGAGGGCAGGGTTGCCGCGGAGCCGGCCGCGCTGATCACGCTGCTCCGCCGTGAGGCGCCGCAGTTGGTCCGCCTGGGGCTCGAAACTGGCGCCACCTCGCCCTGGCTGTACCTTGTGCTCGAGGCAGCGGACCTGCCAGTGGTGCTGATGGACGCTCGGCATGCCCATGCCGCGCTCTCGATGCGGCCGACCAAGTCGGACCGTAGCGACGCTCGTGGCCTGGCTGAGATGCTGCGCATGGGGTGGTACCGTGCCGTCACCGCCAAGAGCTTCACCGCGCACGAGCGCCTGGCCCTGCTCGCGGCTCGACGTCGCCTGGTGGAGATCCGGGTAGAGCTGGATGGGCAGATCCGCGGCCTGCTGAAGACCTTTGGCATGATCGGCGGACTAGGCAACACCGATGCCCTGGTCTGTCGCGCCGAGGCCCTGGCGGAGGGTAACGCGACGATCAGCGAGCGGTGGGCCAGCAGGAGCTCAAGTATCAAGAAAACCTTCTGGCTAACTTTACTGACGACCGAACTGCATCAATGACTCCGGTCGATTATCTTCCAGTAGCTGTCCTTCCTGACAACCAGACCATTGCGGAATGTGAAAAAATCACAGCCATTAGCTTCCACCTTCTGGTCAGTTACGGCATCGGTCCCACGAATTGTCCATTTCGACATACCGCTGTCGCCATCCACGTAGTGGCTGTCATCCGTGTAGGTGACATCTGGCATGCCGGTGAAACGCCTTTGCAACCCTTCACGGACCGCAGCGGCCCCTTCGAAGCGCCGTCCCCACCGATCGGCACCGCGTGGGGTTTCAAGAACGCAGTCCTCGGCGAAGAAGGCCATCACCTTGTCTATGTCACGGCTGTTGAAGGCGGCGAGGATATCCTTCAGCAACTGCACACTCGGCTTCTGCGCCATCTGATTCTCCCGGAGGATGTTCACTACCGGCGGTGACGAGGTCGGCAGGGCTGGGCGCTAGCGGTCCAGCGCCTCGGCAAATCGACCTGCGTCTGACACCCAGCCGACGAGTAGTTGGATGTTGAGGAGCGATGCCTCGTGGTTGCTCCGTAGCAGGTCCGCCCCAATCGGCTCCCCGGTGCAATCCTCCAACACCACGCAGTGGTAGCCACGGAACATGGCGTCCCGCACCGTGGACTCTACGCAGATGCTCGTCGTGCAACCGGTCACCAGGAGGTGCCGTACGTCCCGGGCGCGGAGAAGGGAGTCGAGGTCGGTTTCGAAGAAGCCGCTGTAGTAGTTCTTTGGAACCATGAGGTCGCCCGGGTGTGGTGCAAGCGCGGGCAGTATCTCGGTGTTCCAGGTGCCCTCGACGAGAATGCGCCCGGCACGCCCGTCCGGCGCAGGCACATCAGCACCGAGCCCCAGGGGAGCGTTCTTGATCCGGTTGGGTGAATCCGGGGCGCCTGCATCGGACAGGTCAGGGCGGAACTGCATGACGATGTAGACGATCGGCAAGCCAGCCGCGCGCGCCGCGTCCAGCACCCGAACGGTTGGATTAATGGCGCTCTGGATGGGCTTGATGTCGATGCTGCCACGGTCGAACATGCCGCCGCGGGCACCGAAGTCGTTCTGCATGTCTATGACCAGGACAGCGGCTCAGCCGGTTTCCATTCGCACCGGCTCGGGCCGGGCGTCGAGAGTGATCAGGCGGCTTTCCGACGGCATGTGCGTGCCCCTCCCGCTCCGCGCCGGCCCCCGGCACTGAGCGAGCATGGTAGCGCCTCCATAGCGAAGACGAGGAGCCATTTGTCGGAACGCTCCGCGTGTATGTTAAGTTACGCGCCGGAAGACTCCAGACGTGACCTGGGCCATCAAGCACTCAGGATCAAGGTGCAGATCCGCCTCGACCCATAAGGGGCCTCCACACATGCGATAAGGACTGCTTCCCAGTGGATCAGTCGCAGCTCGTATTTCGGCTCGCCCGCTGCGGTTGGCTTTGGTGCGAGCATTCGGAATAGGCCAGGCGACCAGGGCTGACCGCTGCAAGGTCCGGTGCCTCCGTTGGGGGGACCGTTGTCAGACCCGCAGATCACGCATGAGTTACAGGCGTCCGCATTCCATTTCCGGAGTTTCGCACCCTTTTTGTTGCGTCTGTTACATTAAGGCCTGATACTGTTACGATTGCAGCGATGATCGGGCTCGCCATGTCATCTTCCGCCACCGCGCCGAATTCCGATACGACAATCGACGTTTTTGCCGTTGTCGCCCAGGCTTTGGTCGAGGAATGCGACGTGGCCCGTGAGGCGATCACGCCCGAGAGCAACCTGGCCGACGACTTCGGCCTCGACAGCCTCGCCTTCATCGACCTCTGCTTCGCGCTCGACACGCGGCTCAGGATCAAGATCCCCTTCGAATCCTGGATCAACGACATCAATTCCGGCCTGCTCGATGCCAAGGAGGCATTCCTGATGAAGAATGTCGTCCGGCAGGTCGAAGACCTGGTCCGCAACCGGCCCGCCTGAGCCAGAGGCCGCGCGCGTGCCGCTGCCCGGCATCTGGGTCACCGGCATCGGCCTGGCCTCCGGGTTCGGGCAAGGCATCCCGCCCCATGCCGCGGCCCTTGCCGGCGGCATTCCGGCGCCGAGGCGGTGCCTGCTCGGCATCCCCGTCGTGCCGGCAGCACCGGTTGATCTCGGCCGTTACGTCCCGAGCCGGATGGAGCAGAAGCGGCTCGGCAGCGTGCAATCCCTCGGCATCTGCGCCGCCGGGGATGCGCTGGCGGAGGCCGGGCTGCTTGGCCGCCGGGACATCCTCAGCAGCGCCGCGGTCCTGGTTGGCGCCATGGGCGGCGAGCGCGACATCGCCTTCGACCATGCCATCCTGGCCGAGCCGCAGCAGCATGCCGGGCAAGCCGGGTTGAACGCGCGCCTAGCGACGGGGACGCGCCCGAGCCTCTTCCTGTCCCAGCTGCCGAACCTGTTGGCGGGCAACATCTCCATCCTGTTCGGCGTCGGCGGCCGGTCCCGCACCATGATCGGGGAAGAGCCCGCCGGCATGGCCGCGGTCCAGGGCGCGGTGCGGCTGCTGGCGTCGGGGCGGGCAGAGGTGGCGCTGGTCGGCGGCGCCTTCATCGCCGAGCGCGAGGACATCCTGCTGTTCTTCCGGGCGGCCGGCAGTCTGGACCGCATCGCGGCAGAGGGTGGCATGGTGCTGGGCTCCGCAGCGGCCTTCCTGGTGCTGGAGCGCGCCGAGCATGCCGCGGCGCGCGACGCGGCGCCGCTTGCGCGGCTCGCCGGGGTCAGGCTGCAGCATGGTGGCGACCGCACCGCCACCTTGGCCGGATGGCTGGCGGAGGCGGCGCCCGCCAGCGCCATCCTCTCCGCCGGCAGCGGTGCCTCGTCGGCCCGGGCGGAGGAGCTGGCGGCGCTGCCATCCTCCCAACCGTGGCGCAGCATCGCCGCACTCCTTGGCCATGCCATGGAGGCTGCCTTCCCGCTCGGCCTGGCGCTCGCGGCCCTCGCCCTGGGGGATGACAGGCTGTGGCCCGCGCAGCCGGACGATCCGCCGGAGCCCCGGCCCGGGCCGCTGAACAGTCTTCTCGTCACCGGCCTCGGCCATCGCCTCGGCGCCGGCCTCGCCCGGCTGGAGCGGATCGCGCCATGACGCGGCCGGAGGTCTGGGTCACCGGCATGGGCCTCGCCACGGCCATGGCGCCGGACCTGCCCGGCAGCTGGGCGGCGCTGGCTGCTGGCCGCTCCGGCATTCGCCCGATCACCCGCTTCGACACGGCGGGGCTGCGCGTCGCCATCGGCGCCACGGCGGGCTATGCGGACCTCGACCAGCTCTCCTATGCCGGGCGCACCCGGGCGCTGGCCGGGAGGGTGATGGCGGAGGCGCTGCGCGGCGCCGGGCTGCCCGAAGACGCGGCCGATGCGCCGCTGATCCTCGGCCTGCCGCCGCTCGAGACCGCCTGGGCGGAGCGGCTGGGCCACGCCATCGCGGTCGGCGGCGGAGCGCCGGTCGACTATGCCGGGCTGGTTGCCGCCACCGGCCCGGAGCATGCTGCACTCTACGCGGAGCATTCGGTGGACCAGGTCGCCGCCGCGCTCGCCGCTGCGCATGGCTGCACTGGCGCGCCGGTCACGGTGAACACCGCCTGCTCGACCGGCGCCACCGCCATCCAGATCGGCGCGGAGCTGATCCAGGATGGCCTAGCGGCGCGCGTGCTGGTCGCCGCCGCAGATGCGCCGGTCATCCCCGACACCATCGTGCGCTTCTCGCTGCTGGCCGCGCTGTCGATGAGCAACGCGCTCGGCGCCGGCGCCGCCCGGCCCTTCGCCGCCGACCGGGATGGCTTCGTGCTGGGGGAGGGCGCAGCAGCGCTGGTGCTGGAAAGGGCAGGTGCCGCACGCGCCCGCGGGGCGGCGCCGCTCGCCCGGGTCAGCGGCCTGGGCGAGGCGGCCGACACCTACCACCTCACCCGCTCCTCGCCGGACGCAGCGGCGGCGGCGCGCGCCATGGCGCAGGCCATCGCCGATGCCGGCCTGGCGCCGGAGGCGATCGGCTATGTCAACGCCCATGGCACCGGCACGCCGGAGAATGACCGGATCGAGGCACTGGCGATGCGCCGGGTGTTCGGTGAGGGGCGCTGCCCGCCGCTCTCCTCGACCAAGTCGATGACCGGCCACACCCTCTCGGCTGCCGGCGCCGTGGAGGCGGTGGTCGCCATCCTCGCGCTGCGCTACGGACTGCTGCCGCCGACCATCAACCACGCCCGGCCGGACCCGGAGATCGGCCTCGATGTCGTGCCGAACCTGGCGCGCACGGCGGCGTCGCGGCATGTCCTGTCGAACTCATTCGGCTTCGGCGGTCAGAATGTCTGCCTGGTCCTGAGCGCGGCGGAATGAGCGCCACTCAGGCCGCCAGCAGCCGCGCCGCCAGCAGGCCGAGCAGCAGCAGGTTCCCGGCGAGGGCGGGGATGCAGAGGAGCGCGATGGCCGCGACCGTCGCCGCATGGGGGATGCGGCCGACTGGCTGCCGGCCACCGTCCAGCCGGTCGCGCAGCCAGCAGGCACCGTCCAGCACCGCCATCCAGATCAGGATGGTGGGCAGCAGCAGCAGCAGGATCGCCAGCAGGGCATACTCGCCCGGACGGCCCCGACGCAGCAGCGCGTTCCAGAACTGTAGGGCCCGCAGCATCGCGCCATCTCTCCCGCCTGCAGGCGGCGATGCTGCCGCTGCGAAGGCCGGCTAGGCAAGCCGCATGGCCCGAACCCTCCGCGACATCGAGCTGACGACGGGCGATGGCGTGGCCCTGGCCGCCAGCCTCGCCATGCCGCCGGGCGGCGCCGAGACCGCCATCGTCATCGCCCCGGCGCTGGCGGTGCCGCGCCGGCTCTACGCCAGCTTTTCGCGGTTCCTGGCCGATCGCGGCTTCGCCGTGTTGAGCTTCGACCATCGCGGCTTCGGCGGCTCCGGCCCGGCCTGGCGGGCGGAGGCGGCAGGTGGCCTCGACAGCCTGGGCCGGCTCGACCTCGACGCTGCGCTGCGCCATGCCGCAGCGCTGCCGGGCATCCGCCAGGTGCAACTCGTCGCCCACAGCTTCGGGCTGATGCTGTTCGCGCTGGCGCCGAGCCGGCACCTCGTCTTGCGTGCCGTCTCGGTGGCTTCCGGCACGCCGCACCACCGCTTCCAGCCCTTCCCGCGCAACCTGCTGCACCTGTTCCTGTGGTCCGTCGTGGTGCCGCGGTCGGCGCGGGTGCATGGCTACTTCCCGGGCCGCGCCATCGGCCTGGTCGGCGACATGCCCGTCGCGGTGGCGCGCGACATCGCACTCGCCTGCCGCCGACGCGGCGCCTTCGTGCCGCGGGCGTCGGACTGGGCAGGCGCGCTTTTCGCCACCGGCTTCAGCGACGACGACATCGCCCCGCCCGCTGCGGTGACCGACTTGCATCGCGGCTTCCCGTGCGCCGCGCTGCACTTGGCGCACCTTACCCCGGCCGCGATCGGCATGGCGCACACCGGCCATTACGGCGCCTTCCTGCCGAGCGCCCGCGACTACTGGACCCAGGTGGCGGAGTGGCTCCGCCCCGGCGCGGGGGCGCAGGCGGCATGACCTACACCCCGCCCGCGCCGCAGCCGCGCCGCATGCTCGGCCTAACCGATGCCGACCTGCTGACCATGCTGCCGGTGCAGTGCTACGAGAAGCTCACGCTGCACGCTGCGCCGCGCCGCCGCCAGCCGGTGCTCATCACCAGCGACCCCGCCCTGGTGCGCCAGGCGCTGGGCGATGACGGCACGACCTTCGCCCGCAGCCCGGAGGTGGTCAGCGCCTTCGCGCCGCTCATGGGGCAGGGGCTGTTCCTGGCCTCGGGCGGTGAATGGCGGCGGCAGCGGGCGATGCTCGACGGCGCCTTCGGCCAGCTGCGGATCCGCGCCCTGCAGGAACACCTGCATGGTGCGCTCCGGCCCTTCGTCGCCGCGGCGACGGGGGTGGCCGACCTCCATGCCGCGATGAACGCCCTCGTCCTCGACATCATTTGCCGCAGCATCTTCTCCACCCCGCTGCCACCGGCGGAGCAGGCGGAGCTGCACGCGCTGTTCGACGCTTTCCAGCGCGCCGCGCCGGAAACCAACCCAATCGCCCTGCTGGCCCAGCCCCGCGGGGCGCCGCCGCCGGCGCATGGCGACTTCGATGCCACCGGCCGCGACATCCGCGGCTTTCTCGCCCGGCACATCGACCGCCGGCTGGCAGGCGCCGCCCCGGCGGCCGGGGCCCCGGACCTGCTCGCCGCCATCCTCGCCGCCCGGGATGCCTCGGGCCGCGGCTTCACCCGGCAAGAGGTGATCGACCAGGTCGCGCTGCTGTTCTTCGCCGGGCACGACACCACAGCCAATGCCTTGACCTGGGCGCTCTTCATCCTGGCGGAGCAGCCGGCGCTGGCCGCGGCGCTGCGGGCGGAGGCGGCGGCGGTGGCGCCGGCTCGCGCGGTGACGGTGGACGACCTGCCGCGGCTGCCGCTGACCCGGCAGGTGGGGCTGGAGGCCCTGCGCCTCTATCCCTCGGCCGGCTTCATCACCCGCACCGTGACGCAGCCTGCGACGCTCGGCGCGTACGAGCTGACGCCGGGGACCCTGGTGGTCACCTCGCCCTGGATCATTCATCGCCATCCGCTGGTCTGGGAGCGGCCGGATGCGTTCGACCCGACCCGCTTCAGCCGGGAGCGGGAGGGAACGATCCCGCCCGGCGCCTTCCTGCCCTTTGGCTTCGGGCCGCGGAGCTGCCCGGGACGGGGCCTGGCGCTGGCCGAGATCCCCTTCCTCCTGGCCGAGATCAACCGCCGCTTCCGGATCAAACTGCTCGCGCCGGAGTCAGCGATGCCGATCAGTCGGATGACCTTGCGGCCGCGCGAGGCCATCGGTTGCCGCCTGTTGCCGCTCGACTAGAGCGGGATCGCCGCAGGCTGGAGCGAGGCCACGGGACAAGCCGCCAGCCCATGACCCGCGATCCGATGATCGCGGATCGTCGCCCAGCCCTCACGCTGCCGGCTCGACGCGGCCCGCGACCAGAGCCAGCCGACGGTCGGCGATGGCGGCGATGCGGGGGTCGTGCGTTGTCAGCAGCACGCCGCAGCCCTGGCGGGTGGCGAGCGCGCGCAGGCTCTCGGCCACGACCGTGGCCGCGGCGGCGTCGAGCGAGGCGGTCGGCTCGTCCGCCAGCAGCAGCCGCGGCGCCCCGATCAGCGCCCGTGCCAATGCCACGCGCTGCTGCTGCCCGCCCGACAGCGCCTCCGGCCAGCGCGCGCCGAGGCCCTCGAGGCCGAGGCCGGCCAGCAGCGCGGTGGCACGATCATCGAGCCTTGCCGCCGGCCCGGCGGCGGCCAGGGCGCCGGCCGCGACATTCTCCACCACGCTGAGCGAGCGCAGGAGATAAGGCCGCTGGAACACGAAGCGCAGCGCCCGCCGCCGTGCCGCCACCCAGGCCGGCGAGGCAGCGCCGGCATCCTCGCCGTCGTGGAACACCTGGCCCGGCGGCGGGCGTCGCAGCAGCCCGGCCAGCGCCAGCAGCGTCGATTTCCCCGACCCGGAGGGCCCGGTCAGGGCCAGCACCTCGGCGGACGCCAGCCGCAGCGAGGCGCCGTCGAGCACGGGCGGCCCGCCATAGCCCCAGCGCAGGCCGCGCAGTTCCAGCAGCGGGGCGGTCACAGCAGGCTCGCCGGGTCGGCGCGCCGCAGCCGCCGCCCGGTACCGAGGCCGGCCAGCACCGCGACGACGGCCGCCAGGGCGCCGACGGCGGCAAGCCGCGCGAGGCTCATCTCCAGCGGCAGCCCGGTCGCGCGGACACTCAGGAGGTAAAGCAGGCCGGCGAGCAGCCCGGCCAGCGGCGTCGCCACCAGGGCGACCAGCAGGCCGGAGACCAGGATGGTCGCGGTGAAGAAGCGGTCCGGCATGTCGAGCGTGCGCAGCACCGCGTATTCCGCGAGGTTCTCGTCCACCACCTGCACCAGGACCTGGGCGGTGAAGATGGCGCAGATGGCGAAGCCGAGCAGCGCGCCGAGGTCGAAGAGGAAGCCGATCGGCGTGTCGTGGCGCCAGAAGTGCTTTTCCCGCGCGACCAGCTCCTCCCGCGTCAGCGCCACGAGATGCGGCGGCAGCAGCGCCTGCAGGGCACGCGCGGTCGCCTCGGCGTCCGCCCCCGCGCGCAGCCGCACCACCGCCAGGTTTGGCCGCTCCCAGGACTGGCCGTTGATGGCGGCGAGCGTTGGCGGCGCCACCAGCATCGTGCCCAGCGAGACGATGCTGCCGCCGAGCGCATAGGTGCCGGCGACCGTCAGCGGCACCTGCAGCAGCAGGCCCGGCAGGGCGGTCTCCAGCTCCACCGACCCATGGCGTGCGACGGCGCCGGCCACGTCCCCCCAGCGCGGGCGCGAGCGCCGGTCCCACAGCGCCCGTCCGTTGAATCGAAGCAGCGCGAGGTCGGCGCCGATCGCGTGGGCGTCCAGGGCCGGCGCCTCCGGGTCGACCGTCAGCAGCAGCAGGGGCTGGACCTGCCGGGTTTCGAAATTGCGCAGCATCAGCGCGGTGACGGCAAGGGTCGTCACCTCGGCGACCTCGGGCCGCGCCTCCACGGCCGCCAGCGCGCCGCGCTCGAACCAGCCGGCATTGGGCAGGGCGTTGAACTCCGCCGGCGCCACCAAGACCTCGCCGGCCAGCACGCGATGGATGCGCACCGCGCTTTCGTAGAGGGCATCCTGGAAGCCGAGCTGCATCAGCGCCAGGACCAACCCTCCGGTGACGCCGGCGAAGGCCGCTAGGCTGCGTCGCGCGCGGCGGGCGATCTGCCGCCAGCCCAACAGGATGGCGAAGCGAAGTAGGCGCGGCGGCATCGCGGTCACGGCGGGTCCAGGCGGATGGCCAGCTCGAGGCCTGCGACGAGGGGCAGGTCCGTGAGGTCGGGAAGCGTGACTTCCACCTCGACGAAGCGGCCGCCGCGGCCGGTCGCGGCCTCGCCCGGCGCGCGGTCCGCTACCCGCACAACACCGCCAATCCGTGCCACCACGCCCGGCCATTCGCGTGCCGCTCCGCGCGGCGTGACGCGCGCTCGGGCGCCGAGGCGAATCTGCGGCAGCAACCGTTCATCCACCTCCGCCACGGCCTTCAGGCGCGTCATGTCGGCGAGCTCGAGGATCGTCCGGCCGCCAATTTGCTCACCGGAATGGGCATGTACGTGAAGCACGGTGCCGCTACGAGGAGCCCGGATCAAGCTCAGTTCGGCTTCGGCCGTCGCGGCGGTCAGGCGGGCACCGGCCAGGGTCACCTCAGCCTCCGCGACACGAACCTCGCGCTCCGATATGTCGGTCGCGGCCGCAAGCTGCGCCTCTGCTTCTCGCAGGAGGGAGGCGGCACGACGCTGTTCCGCCTCGCGCGTGTCACGCTCTGCGTTAGCGCGGACCCCTGCGCGCTGCAGTTCGGCAGTGCGGCGCATCTGCTGCTGTGCCAAATCCAGGTCGGCGCGACGGGACTCTATCGCCGCGGTCAAGGCTCGGAGGGTCGCGTCCCGCCAGGGCTTCCGCACCTGTTCGAGCTGCCGTTCGGCGAGCTCCAGCGCCGCCCGTGCTGCCGCGACTTCGGCTTCTGCCCGAGCCCGGTTCTGCAATGTGGCAAGGACCTCGTCGGCGGCGACCTGCATGCCCTCCTGGGCGCGGACCTCCCCAAGTGACACGGTCGGCGCTGACGAAAAGGCTCCAAGCGCGAGGACGCCGTCTAAGGGCTCCAGCCGGCCACGCACCAAAATGGGCGTCGGGCCCGGACTGGCTTGAGCTGAGGGTTCCCTCGGCCAACGTTGGGCACCGAGCGCCGCCAAGCCCCCCAACAGGACCAGGCAGGCAAGGAGGCTCAGCCACGTCCTTCGCCGCAACGACACACCCTGGTCCCCCACCCGACCGATACCTAAAAGGCCCCGGAACGGTTACGGAGCGCAAGATAGTTCGCCATTGAGGCCGGCCACCCCGGCATCTCAGGTCGCAGAAAAAAGTGGTCCGGCGGCGCCTTAGCGGCAGCTGTCTACCTGGCCTTGGTACCCGGCGTCACTTGATGGGTTGGGTGCCCCCTGCTCTGCGGCATCGAGGTGCCATAGCGTGGTTGGCGCTGAGCCCCACCACGAGGGAGAGGAGGCATCCATGGAGGAGATTACGACGATCGGCCTCGACCTGGCCAAGAGCGTTTTCCAGGTGCATGGGGTCAATGCGGCAGGCGGGGTGGTGCTGCGGCGGAAGCTCCGCCGGTCAGCCCTGCTGGAGTTCTTCGCGGCCCTGCCGCCCACGCTGGTTGGCATGGAGGCTTGCGGCGGGGCGCACCACTGGGCGCGCGAGCTCACCCGCCTCGGCCACACCGTGCGGCTCATGCCGCCGGCTTACGTGAAACCCTACGTTAAGCGCGGCAAGACCGACGCGGTGGACGCCGAGGCGATCTGCGAGGCGGTGACGCGCCCGACCATGCGCTTTGTGCCGGCCAAGACCGAGGCGCAGCAGGCGAGCCTGGTGGAGCTGAAGGTCCGCGACATGCTGGTGCGCCAGCGCACCCAGACCGTCAACGCATTGCGCTCCCATCTCGCCGAGTACGGCATCGTAGCGGCGCAGGGGCGCAAGCTCGCCGAGCTGATCGCGGTGGTGCGCGATGGCGACGATGCCCGGCTGCCCCACTTGGCACGCGAGGCGCTGGGAGAGCTGGTGGCGCAGATCGAGGCCTTGGAAGGACGCATCGAGCGGCTCGACAGCCGCATGGTCCGCCATGCCCGTGAGGACGAGACGGCTCGGCGGCTGGCCAGCATCCCCGGTATCGGGGCGATCGGTGCGACAGCCCTGGCCGCGCTGGGGCCCAATCCGCACGGTTTCGCCTCGGCGCGGCACTTCGCGGCCTCGCTTGGCCTGACCCCGAAGCCGCACTCGAGCGGCGGCAAGGAGCGCCTGGGCCGGATCTCCCGGCAGGGCAACTCCATGCTGCGCCGGCTACTGGTCCTCGGCGCCACGAGCCGCCTGCGCTATGCCCGGCGCAGCCCGGAGGCCGCGGACTGGGCCACGCGCCTGCTGGCGCGGCGACCCTTCAAGGTCGCGGCTGTGGCGCTGGCCAGCAAGATGGCCCGCATCGCCTGGGCCCTGCTGGCCCGAGGAGGGACCTACACCACAGCCGCGACCGCCTAAGCGGCCGCGTCCGAGCTCGCCGGGCGCCGCGCCCGGCGAGGGGCAAGGTGCTGAAGCGACGATGACAGCGAGAGACCGGTGAGCCGGTGACGAGAGAGGCCGTTTATCGCAGTGCGCCCCCGAAGCGCGTTCACCTGATTGCCCCTCGTTCCGCGCAGCTCATCAGGGCCCGCGGCCAGACCGGCCGCATCAGAGGCCGCACACATGACCGCACCCGTGCTCTCGGTGCCAGCGCTGCAGATCCGCCTTGACCCGCAGGGGGCATCCACACATGCGGTAAGACCCCCCTACCAGACTAGCCAAACAACCAGCCAGCCGATCAGCAGTGGCGACAACAGGACTACAACTGCTGCGGCTCGTATGAGCCCGACGGCGAGATAGGTGAGTAGCAAGGACGGCAGACTGGCCGGTGGAACTGCGGGTGCGGGCGTGGCTTGGTCGGAAACAGGAAGTGAGTGCGACACGAACTGTGGCCTCCACCATTCGGCGGTTTAGGCCGGGTGACCGAACACGCAGATAGTTCCTCACCCTCTCTTTCATTTCAAATCACAATTCTTCCGGATACGCATCACCCGGTCATGCTTGCAGTAGTCACATGCGATAACTCCCCCGCTCCGCAGGTTAGCCGCTGTCCATGTGCGGTGCGGCGATGCGGGCTTGGGCGAAGGCGCTTAGATAAACCAGTAGTTGCATCCATCCTGGTTACTACCTTCAAAGTTGCGTTAATTTGTAACAAATCTATATATTTGCACGCAGAAGTCGGCACAATCGTTATGTCCACGTGACATCATGGAAGGTGCAATGACTAAGCCGGACGAGAACCAGTCTACCGCTCCGAAGCGCCGCGCTGTCCTAGCCAAGACCGGCCAAATTGCGATGGCTGCGCCTGCTGCAACGCTGCTGCTCGCCGCCGCTTCCAAGCGGAGCATGGCAGCGCCATACAACGGTCCCGGCCGTGGTGGCCCTCCCGGCCCTCCCGGTGGTCCTCCCGGCGGCCCTCCTGGCCCTCCGGGCCCCCCTTTCACCCCGCCTGGCCGTCGGTAAAAGCCCGCCCGCCTCGCATGATGCGGGGCGGGCGAGAGCCTTAAACCTTCCATCTCTTGCGATAAACGCGCCCTTACCGCAAGTGACGCCGCGCTTGCCGCAATCGCGGATAACCGCCAAAATCCCGAGGCGGCTGGAGACTCGGGATAATGACCAACCTTGGTCATGGTATTAGCTATACAGGCAGACCAAGTTTGGTCAGGAGTTACGGAATGAGCCAGGTCAACCTGTACGATGCGAAGACCCAGCTCTCGCGCTTGGTGGACCGCGCTGCAGCCGGCGAGGAGATCATCATCGCCAAGGGCGGCCGCCCACTCGCACGCCTGGTGCCCCTTGCGGCCCGCACGCAGCCACGTGTGCTCGGCCAGCTTGCCGGCGAGGTCTGGATGGGGCCCGACTTCGATTCCCCGCTACCGAACGATGTCGCCAAGGCATTCGAAGGGCGATGAGGCTGCTCATCGACACGCATATTTTCATTTGGGCCGTCACTGAGCCCGAGCGCTTACAGCCGCGCCTGCGCGAAGCGATCCTCGTGCCACAGAACACCATCCTCGTCAGCGCGGCGTCAGTGTGGGAGATCGCCATCAAACGCTCCCTGAGGCGGCTCACCTTCCCGCTCGAGCGCCTCGATGCCGTGTTGGAAGAGGCTGGGTTCGATCACCTGCCGATCACGGCCGCCCATGCCATCGAGGCTGGCGGCCTGCCACGTCACCATGCCGATCCCTTTGACCGCATGCTCATCGCACAGGCCTGCGTCGATGACCTCCTGCTGGCGAGCGACGACCCGCAGATGGCCGCCTATGCCGTGCGGCTGTTCGGGCGGGATGGCGGAGGGTGAGCGCGGCGGAGAATGCGGCACCGGCCCCAGCCGGGCTGCCAGCGGTGGTGCCGGAGCAGGGCAGGGACCTCGCTCCAGCCAGCGCCGCGGCCCTCGCCGCCGCCCAGGCCTATGCGCGCGAGGCGCTCGCGCCGGAGACGCTGCGGGCCTATGCCGCCGATTGGGCGCACTTCTGCAGCTGGTGCCTGGAGACGGGGTGTGAGCCGCTGCCAGCCGAGCCGGCGGCCGTGGCGGCCTATCTCGCCTCGCTGGCCGGGATGTACTCGCGCTCGGCGCTCGAGCGCCGGCTCGCCGCGATTGGCCAGCAGCATCGCCTGCGCGGGCTCGACTGGTCGGCCGGCCACCCGGCGATCCGCACCACGCTGCGCGGCATCTACCGTCGGCACGGCAGCCGCCGCCGTCAGGCCGCAGCGCTGACCTCGGCCGAGCTGCGCAAGCTGGTCGCCGCCTGCGGCGGCGACCTCGCCGGCCTGCGCGATCGTGCCCTGCTGCTGCTGGGCTTTGCCGGGGCGCTGCGCCGCTCCGAACTCGTCGGCATCGACCGCGAGCACCTGCGCTTCACCGGCGAAGGCCTGCGCCTGACGCTGCCGAGCTCGAAGACCGACCAAGAAGGCAAGGGGGTCGAGCTCGGCATCACCCGCGGCAAGCGGGCCGAGACCTGCCCGGTTCGGACGCTGGAGGCCTGGCTCGCGGCCTCGGCCTGCGACTACGGCCCGGTGTTCCGCAAGGTCGATCGCTGGGGCAACATCGAGCACGCCCGGCTCAGCGGCGAGGCGGTCCGCACCATTCTCAAGGGCCGGGCCAAGGCGGCCGGGATCACGGTGCATAGTACCGAGCGGCTGTCGCCGCATGGGCTGCGGGCGGGCTTCGTGACCGAGGCCTATATGGCGGGCGCCCGCGACGAGCAGGTGATGGACCACACCCGTCACCGCGACCTCAAGACCATGCGCGGCTATGTGCGCCGGGCCAAGCTGGTGACCGAGAGCGCCAGCAAGCTGCTCGACCTGTGACCAAGGTCCAGGGGATGGCACGGGCGGGGATCGAGACGGCAAATGGGGAAAGCGAGGGGGCCACACCCTCGCCGGCTGAAGTGATGGCGCCGGCGCATACCGACTGGCTGTACCACCACCTCCGGGTCACCGGCGATCCGGCCGAGGTCGCGGCCTTCCGCGGGGCCGCGGCCGGCGCTGGCGTCATACCCTGGCAGCACAGCCTTGGCCGTGCCGAGGAGGACTGGTTCCACCTGCTGGTCGCACCCCCGCCGCCCTTGCAGCGCAGCCTGAGCCTCGAGGGCGCCCGCATCCTGGCTGGCCAGCTGCGGACCGCGGCCGAGGAGCGGATGCGGCTGGTGGCCGAGCGCTCGGGCGACAGCCGGGCCTCGCCGCTCGACCTGCACCGGCTGCTGCCGGTGCCGGAGGCGGTGCTCCGGCTCGGGCCGGAGCACCCGGAGGCGCGGGCGTGGCTATGGGCCAACTGGGGCACGACCGAGGCCCTGCGGCATGTGGTTGAGCTGCCGGTGCCGAAACGCGGCCAGCCGCTCAAGCGCGAGCCCGGCCTGCTCTGGCTTGGCTTCTGGTCGGCCGACTGGACGCCCTGGCCAGCGATACGGCAACTGCGCCAGCGCTGGCCGGCGCTCCAGATCGCGGTGCAGCCACACTACGATGACCCCTGAGGTGGACAGCGCCGAGGCCTTCCTCGACGCGGCGCCGGCCGCGGTCGGCAACAGCGGCGTGCCGGCGTTGCGCTTGGGCGCCTATGAGGGCCCGCTCGACCTGCTGCTGGAGCTGGCGCGGGCGCAGCGGGTGGACCTGGCGCAGATCTCGGTCGCCATCCTGGCTGAGCAGTTCGGGGAGCTTGTGAGCACAGCCATCGAGTGCGGTCGGGTGCCGCTGCCGCGGCTGGCGGACTGGCTGATCATGGCAGCGTGGCTGACGCTGCTGCGCTCGCGGCTGCTGCTGCCGGCCGCGGTGGCGGAGAGCGCCGAGGCGGAGCGCGAGGCGGCGGGTTTGCGCCAGCGGCTGGCCGACCGGGAGTGGGCGGTGCGCCTGGCGGACTGGCTGGAGCGGCGGCCGCAGCTCGGGCGGCAGGCGTTTGCCCGAGGCGAGGCGGAGCCGGCCCTAACCTCCGGCGCCGGCGCCCCGCCGCTGGCGAACACGGCGGAGCTGCTGCGGGCCTGCCTGCGGCTGCTGGTGCTGCCGCACCGCGACCGCGTGTACCGGCCACGGCCGCCGGCGCTGTGGCGGGTGCCGGATGCGCTGGAGCACATGCGCGGTTTGCTGCCGACGGTGGGGGAGGGGCTGACCTTGTCAGCTTCCTGCCGCCGCCCACCGAGGAGCGGGCCCGGTCACAGCTGCAGCGGCGGGCAGCGCTGGCAACGACGCTGATGGCCGGGCTGGAGCTCGGCCGGGAGGGAACCGTAACGCTCGACCAGGACAATGCGTTCGGCGAAATCCGGTTGGGACTGAGTGGCCTGAATAGCAAGGCTGTTGTCCTGGAATGAGCTAACGCCGGGAAGGGTCACGGTCCGGGCTTTTGCGGATGGTGCTGACCACACCGCTACCGATGGTCATAATTCCAGGGCAAGCATCCCGATGCATCAACTCTAACAGCACAACAGGGCCGGAGCACGCCATGCAACTTGGTGTCCCCAAGGAAGTCAAAGTCCACGAATATCGCGTTGGCTTGGTCCCCGCCTCGGTGCGGGAACTGGTGCAGCGCGGCCATCACGTCTTGGTCGAAACCGGTGCTGGCGCAGGCATCGGCTTCCTCGACGCAGCCTATGCCGCCGCCGGTGCCGACATCGCCCCGAGCGCTGCCGAGGTCTTCGCCGCGGCCGACCTCGTGATCAAGGTGAAGGAACCGCAGCCGGCTGAATTGCCGCTACTCCGCCCTGGTCAGGTGTTGTTCACCTATCTGCATCTCGCACCCGATCGCGCACAGACTGAGGGCCTGCTGGCTAGCGGCTGCACCGCCATCGCCTATGAAACCGTGACTGACACCACGGGCGCCCTGCCACTGCTGGCGCCGATGAGCGAGGTGGCCGGCCGCATGGCCATCCAGGTCGGCGCCCGTTGCTTGGAGAAGGAAGCCGGTGGCGCGGGCATCCTGCTCTCGGGCGTGCCTGGCGTTCCGCCTGGCCGTATTGTCGTGCTCGGCGGCGGTGTCGTCGGCTCGAACGCCGTACGGATCGCCGCCGGGATGCGAGCCCAGGTCACGGTGTTGGATCGCAACCCGCGGGTACTCGACGCGCTAGACCGGGAGTTCGCTGGCCGTGTCGCCACCGTCTTCGCCACCGCGGAGGCGGTGGAACAGGCGGTGGTCGAGGCCGACCTGGTCGTCGGCGCCGTGCTGATACCTGGCGCTGCGGCGCCCCGGTTGGTGAGTCGCGCTATGGTCGCCGCAATGCGGACCGGGAGTGTGCTGGTGGATGTGGCGATCGACCAGGGTGGCTGCTTCGAGACCTCCCGCCCCACAACCCATGCTGAACCGACCTATGTGGTGGATGGCGTGGTGCACTATTGCGTCACTAACATGCCGGGCGCTGTGGCCAGAACCAGCGCTGTCGCGCTGAACAACGCGACGCTGCCCTTCATCCTGCAATTGGCTGACAAGGGCTTCCCGCGCGCTTTGACGGAGAACCAATACCTTGCACAAGGGCTGAACATCCATGCGGGGCATGTTGTCCATCCTGCGGTGGCTCAGGCGCACGGGCTGACGGCTTTGCCATTGCCAAAGGCGCTGGGCGGCTAGCGCTGCGGTGCACTTCTGAATTGAGCTTTGGAACAAGGCGCCGCTGCAAGCCGGGGCGGCGGCCGGCCTGGATGGACCTGACCGTGGCAGCGTGGGAAAGCGATTGAACGGAGGGCTGTTGACTTATTTCGTGTGGACATTGCCAGCGCTGCTTGTCATCGCTGCCATAGCAAGTGGGCGGCTTGGCGTGCTCGCCGCATCAGTCATCGGCTTGGCTTCCGCGCTTGTGGTCGCTTTCGCGGCGGCACCGCATACCTTCCAGCTTGCGGATGCTGTCGTCTCGCTCGCACGAGGTGCCTGGATCGGCTGGATCATTGTCCCCTATATTATGGGGGGGCTTTTGTTCTGGCAGATCGCGATGCGAACCGGCGACGCCGGGGTGCCCACTGCAACGCCCATACTGAATGCCCGTGCCGGGCGGCGCCTGCTTTTCCTGGCCTGCTTTCTGATCGGCCCTTTCGCAGAATCGGCCACCGGCTTCGGCGTCGGCATCATCGGCACCATGGCGCTGGTGCGCCGTCTGCAGATCAAACCCATTCAGCTTCTCGTTTTTGCCCTCATTAGCCAGACCATGATCCTGTGGGGTGCGATGGGCAGCGGCGCGATCATCGCTGCTGCCTTGGCCCGCACCGACCCGACCACGCTCACCCTTCATGCCAGCACCCTGGTTATCGCCTTCAACATTGCATGGCTGGCGCTCTACTGGCGCCTGGCTGACCGAGCTGGCTTCGCCGCAGGCTATCAAGAGCGGCTCAGCGAGGCGCTCTGGCTTGGAGCCAGCTTGGCCCTCGTGGTCGCCGCGACAACAGTGCTCGGTCCCGAAACTGCAATGCTCGCCGCCTACGGTCCAGTGATCGCACTACGCTACTTGGTGGACGAGCGCCCGGATCGTCGGACCCTCGGTCAGGTATTCCGTCGGGTGCTTCCATTCGGCATCCTTATCCTCTGGCTGGGAGCTACCCGTCTTGTCGCTCCGCTTGAAGGCTTTCTGCTGGAAGTCGGGCGCCTGTACCCTTTCGCCGGCGCGCCGGCTTGGGCGCCCCTCTTTCATGCCGGAACTTGGCTGCTTGTCGGAGCAGTCCTCACGAGTCTACTGCGTGGCCTCGCCCGATCCTTCCCGATGGATCTGAGGGCGGCCTGGACAACCGGCCGCCTCGCCATCCTCAGCATCTTCACCTTCTCCACCATGGCAGAGGTGTTGTCCGGCTCAGGTATCGCCACCGGCCTTGCCCAAGGCCTGTTTCAGACATTCGGCCGTGCGGCAGTTGTGGTGATGCCGTTTGTCTCAGCGGTCTACGGCGTATTGGCCAATAGCAGTAACGGCCCAAACGGGCTTTTTATGGCAGCGCAGGTCAGTCTGGCGACGGAAGCCGGCCTCAATCTCGCAGCTGCAATCGCGCTGCAACACGTCGCGGCCTTTTCGCTCAACATTGTCTCGCCCGTACGTATGTCCATCGCCTGTAGCCTTGCTGGCACCGCAGGCCACGAGCGCGATGCTTACCGCGCCATGCTGCCATTCGCCCTGGCGGCGGTCGCTCTCCTTCTCCTCGCGGCAGTCTTGGTTGCCTCAGGCCGGGTATGACGTGATGCAAACCAGAGCCCCCGGCGGTCCAAGGCACCAAGCCGCCGCGCAGCAGGCCGGACCTAGGGATGCGGCCGATCGGATCTTCCACACACGCTTCAGCAGGGCCGACTGCATTGCGAATGAGGGTAGGCGAGAGCGATAAACAGGCCAGCAAGCAAACTTCGTACGGGATCACTGCGAACAGCCAGATGCTGCACGGCGCCCGCCGTTTGCGCCCGCTCCGGCGACACAGCAAAGCCAGCCGCGCGCGCTCGACCGTGCCTTCCCTTTACGGTCGCTCCGGCAGGCCACGTACCGACAGCTCAACCAGCATCTCCCAGTGAGACGGTCAGAGCTCATCGCGCCGGTGTCGTCAGTGCGAAAAGCACCCTGAAGGAGATTGCGCCTCCCTTGTCGTCCAAAAGGCTCTGAATCCGGAGCGACCTGCCGCGTGAGGTTTGCACGCGACCGCGGCTCGCTCCATCATGGCGAACACGACGTCTGGGGGGTTGCATGTGGCTTACCGAGGCGCCCTTCGGGCGTCGCCGCCTTCTCGCCAGCGCCGCGCTGGCATCAAGTGCCGCGCGCGCCCAAGACACCGGAGAGTGGCCGAACCGGCCGGTCCGCCTCGTCGTGCCTTTCCCGCCTGGCGGGCCGACCGACATTATCGCCCGCCTCTACGCCCAAGCGCTTGGGCCTGTCCTGAAGCAGACCGTTCTGGTTGAGAACCGGGCCGGTGGCTCCGGCATCAGCGGCACGGACTACGTGCTAAAGTCCGCTGCGGATGGCTACACCTTTGGCATCATCGACGGTGGCTCGCTCACTATCCTGCCTCACACCCAATCTAAGATGCCATACCGAGTGCCGGAGGACGTGACACCGATCTCAGTCGTCACCCGCGTGCCAGAGGCGCTGGTGGCGCATCCGAGCCTCGGCGCGAAGAGCTTGCCGGAGCTACTGGAGCTGGCGAAGCGTCAGCCCGGCAGGCTTAACATCGGTACCGCGGGCGCGGCGGGGATCAGCCACCTGACGGCCCTCGTCTTCCGTGCCCAGACGGGGGCGGCAGTGGAAGTTGTACCGTATCGCGGCGCCGCGCCGGCCGTGACTGACTTGGTGTCGGGGCAGATTCAGCTGCTCTTTGCCGACCTGCCGCCGCTATTGCCCCACATCAAGGCTGGATCGATGATCGTTCTCGCCATGGCCGCGCGAAGCCGCAGCCCGACGCTGCCGGACGTGCCGACCACCGGCGAGTTCGGCTTCCCGAAGCTGCTAGCGGAGAACTGGTACTGCGCCGTCGCGCCACGTGGTCTGCCCACGCCGATCGCGGCACGGATCTCGGCCGCGCTGAAGGAGGTCAGCCAGGCGCCTGGGGTGAGGAACGAACTCGCCGCACAGGGCGCCGAGGCGGCCTGGACCTCGCCGGAAGGGATGCTCGCCCTGATGCGCGAGGATTCGGAGAGTTGGTGGCAGGTGGTCGTGGCCTCGGGGGTGAAGTCGGAGTAAATCGTGGCCGGCCTTTCGTCATCCCATACCTGCATCAGGAGCACGCTCCATGGCCGCCAAGCACATACCGGTCGTCCTCATCCCCGCCTTGCTGTCGGACGATACCATGTACCGCGAGGTGATCGAGCAATTGGGCGAGGCCGTCGAGGCGCAGGTGATTGTGCTCTCGGAGCCGACGATGCAGGCCAATGTCGAAATTGTTTTAGCCAAAGCGCCGCCGACCTTCGTTATGGCCGGCACGTCCTATGGCGGCAGCATTGCGCTTGAGGTGGCGCTGGCTGCACCCGAGCGGGTGTCGGCCCTTTGGTTGATGGGATGCAACCCGGCGGCGCCGGAAGCGAACGTGCAGGAACTGGTGGGCGGGTTGGAAGCCATGCCGGACACCGTTATTGAAATGCTGGCGGGCCTTGCAGTGCCGAAGGGGTCCACTAAGGCAGCGGAAACGTTCAAGTCGATGGCCCACCGCGTTGGCGGCAAAGTGGGAGCAACCCAAGCTCGTGCGTTAGGCTCAAGGGCTGAGGTAACCTCCCGGCTTGGTGCGCTACGAATGCCAACGCTGGTGATCTGGGGAGAGGCAGACCAGATCGTTCCAGCCTCAGTAGGCCGGGCGCTCGTGGATGCTTTGCCTCATGCGCATTTCCATGTGCTGCCCGATTGCGGCCACCTGCCAACGCTCGAGGAACCTGCTGCGTGCGCGGAACTGTTTGTCGAGTTCCTCGCAGATAAAGCCGGCCACGCGCATTCATAGAGGCATCGTGAAGCATCCTTCCACAGCCCAGGCCTGATCCAGGCATGTATGGAGCGTTGTTGCACGGCTGGCCGGTGGCGCTGCAGATCGGGCCGGAGTAACAGGACGACTCCTCACCTGCCCCCCGGATGGGCCATGTTGCGTGGATCAGTGGGGAGGGCACCCTCACCTTTACCCCGTTCTGGATCATGCGATGCGAACGGAGATCGGGCGTCCCGGCTCCAGCATCCGGTTGAGGGCCTCGACCGCCACGTCCACCTCGGTCGCCCGACGCTGATCCGTGCGCGAGCGCAGCTCGTCTCCGGGCTCTGGGCCGGGCACCGAGAAGGCTCTGTGCCCGAGCCACCTGCTGCCGCATAAGGCGCGCTATGGAAATGCTCCCATGGGCGAGTAGCCATACCTCACGCGCGGGAAGCGGCACTTATCGCATGTGTGGATGCCCCTTGCAGGTCAAGGCGAGTCTGCGACGCTGGCATCAAGAACACGAATGCGATCATATGTCTGGCCTCTGACGCGGCCGGTCCAGCCGCGGGCTCTGATGAGCTGCGCGGAACGAGGGGCAATTAGGTGAACGCGCTTTGGGAGCGCACTGCGATAAACGGCCTCTTTCGCCACCAGCTCAGCGGTATCTCGCTGTCATCGTCGCTTCAGCACTTTGGCCCCCGCTAGACGCGGCGCCCAGCGAGCCAAGTCGAGGCCGATCGTCGCAATCTCCTCATGGATGCCTCCTCTCCCTTGTGGTGGGGCTCAGCACCAACCACGCTATGGCACCTCGATGCCGCGGAGCAGGGGGCATCCACCCCATCAGGTGATGCGTTTGCCTCGGATCCCGGTAGTTGAGCCAGGGTAGACGACGGTGATCGCAGCAGCAGGCGTCAGGGCAAGAGGTTCGCTGGTCCTGTGCGGAGCTGTCACGCTGCTGCAGTTGCCATTGAGCCCATGTGTGTAGATAAGGCCCATGCTCCCCACCGATCGACCCCTGCGACTGGCCACTCACAGCGGCACTTTCCACGCCGATGACTGTCTCGCCTATGTCGTCCTGACCGGCGCCCTGGGGCTCGGTGCAGATGACGGCACGCACGTGCTGTTCCGCACCCGCGACCGCGCTGCCCTGGAGGCTGCCGACATCGTTTGGGACGTCGGCGGCACCGCCGACGAGGCCCGCTGGCGCTTTGACCACCACCAGCCTGGCGCACCCAAAGCGCCGAATGGCGACCCGTTGAGCTCGGCAGGTCTGGTGTGGCGCACCGACAACCTGGGCAATGGCTTGAGCCTGGGGCAGCTCTACGTGCGCAATACCCTGGCGAAGTCGGGTTTCCAGGGGGTCGCAGGCGACGTGGTGGCCCGCATAGCCGAAAATGTCCGTCACAAGTTCGTGCGCCACATTGATCTTGTGGACAATGGCGTCGAGCGCGCTGCTCCGACCGACCTTACTGCGATGGTAGATGCCTTCAACAGCGCCTGGGATGAGCCGAGCCAATCCAACCCCGCCGCGTTCGAGGCGCGGCAACTTGCCGGGTTCCTGCGGGCCAGCCAAATGGTCGCCGTGGCATTGGAGCAGCAGGTCGAGAAGGAGCGCAGCGCCGTCTTTGCGTACCAGGCCGTGGCGCAGGCCTGGGAGGATTGCCGATCAGGGAGTAGCGGCCTCTACCCCGATTTGTTGGAGTTGCCGCGCGGCATGCCATGGCAGCGAACGGCCTTTGAATTGGCCATGCCCATCCTTTACGTGATGAGCCCGGAGCCGGACGGCCGCTGGAAGCTGCAAGCGATGCCGGCCGAGAAGGGCAGTCTCAAGAACCGCCTCGATATGCCCGAGGCTTGGCGCGGCCTGCAGGATGCTGCCCTCGAGAAGGCGTGCGGTATTCCGGGTGCGGTGTTCGTCCACCGCAGTGGCCACTTGGCCATCGCTGCAACCCGGGAGGCAGCGCTGGCCATGGGCCAGGCTTGCTTGGCCAACAAGCCTTCCCCCGCCGAGGCGCTGCGCAAGGCCTGGGGGCGATAGGAACTGCGCCCCACGGTGCGTCCCTTTGATGGCCGCCGAGCGGCAGGACCGTACGGCGCAGGGCTACCACCGATGGCACTTCGCCAGCAGCGGCGCGCAACCAGGACCAGCGGCAGCCAGCCGGGTTCCGTAAGCCGCTCTTCATGTAGCTCTCAGTCGCTCTCAACCGACATTGGTTGTTGGATAAGGCGGACTATGGAAAGGGTCCGTTGACGCGTTTCGACCTCAACCGTCCGTCAACGGGTTGAAAAGCAGGCAGCACAACGTCTCTGTCGCTCACTGAAGTCGGCTGCAGCGGTTGACCAAAGTCGGCCGCATCTGACGGGAGGGAACCGTGGTCCGAGCTACGGCTCCGAATGGCAGACAGCCTCCACGTTGTAGCCGTCGGGGTCGAGGACAAAGGCGGCGTAGTAGTTGGCGTGGTAGCGGAGGCGCAGGCCCGGGCCCCCGTTATCCTTACCGCCCGCCCCCAGCGCTGCCGCGAAGAAGGCGTCCACGACATCCCACGACGATGCGGCGAAAGCGAAGTGGACAGCGGCAGGTCGCGGATCGCCTTGACTGATCCAAAAGCCGCCTCCAGGGTCGAGCGAGCGGCCCGGACCGTCCGATACGCCGAAACCCACGGACGCGGTACCGTCTTTCACGACACGGAAGCCGAGGGGGGCGAGAGCCGCAGCGTAAAAGCGCCGGCTGCGATCGAGGTCGGATACGTCGATGGCGAGGTGATCCAGCACGTGTGCCGCTCCTGATCTCGCGGGTGGTCCGCCGCTCCTTCGGGCACCTGCTGCGACCGGCTTTGGCCGGATCGCGCCCGAGCCTGTCAGGGTGCAACGAGCAACTTTAACGGCAACCGATGAAACCGGCTATGGGAAGCGACATTGGCTGAAGCGACTGCCGCTGTGAGTTTTCCGAAATTCGGTTTTTCCTCACTTTACGTGCTGGCCGGGCCGAGACGACGGACGCAAACGATTTTCTTTAAACGGTAATCCACAGACCGCGGCGTCCAGCTCGCCATTACGGTCATGCCACAAACCATACTCAAAGCTTCTCTAATACCGCCCCGCCTTGGGACTGACTCGATCGTGAGTTGAGGCGACGCGGAGCGAA
>NZ_JCACHU010000130.1:0-106464 GCF_059504005.1 Belnapia sp.
TGCCGGCGAAAGCTTAGGCCGCCGCCTGACTTCAGACTGCCCAGGTAGTGCTAGGCTGCCATGCCCCGCCGCAGGAAGCGCTCCGCCCGGTAGGCCTCAGGGCTGACGAAGGGCCGCTCGCCCGTCATCATCTCGGCCAGCATCCGCCCCGTCGTCGGCCCGAGCGTCAGCCCCTGATGCGCATGGCCGAAGGCGCACCAGACGCCCGCCTGCCCCGGCAGCCGGCCGATGACCGGTAGCATGTCCGGCGTGCAGGGCCGGACGCCCATCCAGGGCACCCCCTCCACCCGCTCGCCGAGCGGCAGCAGGCCGCGCGCCACCGGCTCCGCCCGCTCCAGCTGCACCGGCGTCGCCGGCGCGCCCGGCTTGGCGAATTCTGCCCCCGTCGTCAGCCGGATGCCGGCCCGCATCGGCGCCAGCAGGAAGCCGCTCTCGGTGTCGAGCACCGGCCGGTGCAGCACGGCATTGCCGCGGAGGCCGTAATGCATGTGGTAGCCGCGCTTGCCGAAGAGCGGCGGCGCATAGCCGAGCGGCCGCGTCACCTCGACCGCCGCCGCGCCGAGCGCGATGACGACCTCCGCCGCCTCCACCTCGCCCTCCGCCGTCCGCACGGCCCAACCCGCGCCCGCCCGCCGCAGCGTCGCCGCATCGCCGATGCGGAAGGCGCCGCCCTCCTGCTGGAAGAACCCGGCATAGGCGAGCACCAGCGCATGCGGGTCGCTGACCGAGAGCGGGTCGGTCCAGTGGATCGCCCCCGCCCGCGACGCCAGCAGGTGCGGCTCCGCCTCCGCCAGCGCCGCGCCGTCGAGGGCCACGAAGTTGACGTCATGCTCGCGCCGCGCCTGCTCGGCCTGCGCCAGCGCCGCCTCCAGCATGGGCGCGGAGCTGTAGAGCCGCATCCAGCCGATCGGCCGCAGCAGCGCCATCGCCGCCGTCCCGCGCGCCAGCGCCAAGTGCTCGTCGAGGCAGGTGCGGATCAGCGCCGCATGCGCGGCGACGGCCGCCGCATAGCGCGCCGGCTCCGAGTGCCACCAGTAGCGCAGCAGCGGCGCGGCGAAGCCGGGCAGGGCGAGCGGGTGGTAGCGCACGTCGATGGAGCGGTTCCACGCCACCCGCCCGATCTCCCTCGCCTCGCGCGGAAAGGGATGCGGGAAGACCGCCTCGCGCTGGATCAGCCCGCCATTGCCGAAGGAGGCGCCTTCGCCCGGCTCCCGCCGGTCCACCAGCGCCACGTCATAGCCACGGCGCCTGAGGTGCAGCGCGACCGAGACGCCGACCATCCCGGCGCCGAGCACGATGGCTGATCGAGGCATCCTGTCCTTCCGTAGCGATGAGGCCGGGCAAGGCTACCTCGCCCCGCCGGGGCTGTCGCCCCCCGCCGCCCCGCTGCTAAGCTCGCCGCCGACGAAGTCCCTGGTGGAGCGGCGAGATGGTAGCGGATGGCATGGAGGCCGGCTTCGGCCGCTTCGGCAGCGGCCAGAAGGTCAGGCGCATCGAGGACGAGGCGCTGCTCTCCGGCACCGGCCGCTTCACCGACGACGTCTCGCTCCCCGGCCAGGCGCATTGCGTCTTCCTCCGCTCGCCCCACGCCCATGCGCGCATCACCCGCATCGACGCCGCCGCGGCGCTGGCCATGCCCGGCGTGCTCGCCGTCATCACCGGCCCCGAGCTGGAAGCCGCCGGGGTGAAGCCGCTCGGCGTCGCGCTGCCCTTCAAGCGGCCGGACGGCTCGCCGCTCGCCGCCCCGCCGCGGCCGATCCTCGCCATCGGCACGGTGCGCTTCGCCGGCGAGGCGGTCGCCGCCGTCATCGCCGAGACGCCCGGCCAGGCCCGCGACGCCGCCGAGGCCGTCGAGGTGGAGTACGAGGAGCTGCCCGCCGTCATCGGCCTCGCCCGCGCCAGCGCCCCCGATGCGCCGCTGGTCTGGCCGGCGGCGACCGGCAACGTCGTCGCCGAGACGCATTACGGCGACGCAGCCGCCGCCGAGGCCGCCTTCGCCCGCGCCGCGCACGCCGTCTCGCTCGACCTCGTCAACCAGCGCCTCGCCCCGGCCTCGATGGAGCCGCGCATGGCGCTCGCCGATTACGACGCGGCGAGCGGGCGCATCACCATCCGCCTCAGCAGCCAGATGCCCTCCGGCGCGCGCGACACGCTGGCGAAGGAGATCCTCGGCATTGAGCCCGCGCAAGTGCGCGTCCTCGTCGGCGATGTCGGCGGCGGCTTCGGGATGAAGACCGGCCTCTATCCGGAGGATGGCGTCGTCGCCTTCGCCGCCCGCAAGCTGGGGCGCCCGGTGAAATGGGCGGCGACGCGGCTCGAGGACTTCCTCTCGGCGACCCATGGCCGCGACACCGAGAGCCGCGCCGAGCTCGCCCTCGACGCGGATGGCAGGATCCTCGCCCTCCGCGTCAGGACGCTCGCCGACATGGGCGCCTATCAACGCGCGGCCGGCGTCGCCATCCAGCTGATGATCGGCCCCTGGGTCTCGACCAGCATCTACGACATCGGGACGATCGACCTGCGCTTCACCGCGCTGCTGACCAACACCGCGCCGACCGCCCCCTATCGCGGCGCCGGCCGTCCGGAGGCGATCTACCTGATCGAGCGGCTGATGGACGCCGCCGCGCGGCAGATGGGCATGGACCCGGCCGAGCTGCGCCGCCGCAACATGATCCGGCCGGAGCAGATGCCCTACACCAATGCCATGGGCCAGACCTATGACAGCGGCAGCTTCGCCCGCATCCTCGACGAGGGGCTGGCCGCCGCCGATTGGGGGGGCTTCGCCGCCCGCGCCGAGGCCTCGCGGGCCGCAGGCAAGCTGCGCGGGCGCGGCATCGCCACCTTCCTCGAATGGACCGGCGGCAACGTCTTCGAGGAGCGCGTCACCGTCGCGGTGAAGGGCGAGGGCGAGATCGAGGTCTATGCGACGACCCAGGCCATGGGCCAGGGCATCGCCACCAGCTACGCCCAGCTCGCCGTCGACGTCTTCAGCGTGCCCATCGGGCAGATCAAGGTGGTGCTCGGCGATTCCGACCGCGGCAGCGGCTTCGGCAGCGCCGGCTCCCGCTCGCTCTTCACCGCCGGCTCGGCGATCAAGGTCGCCTCCGACAGGGCGGTCGACACGGCGAAGGACCTCGCCGCCGAGGCACTGGAGGCCGCCGCCGCCGACCTCGAATACCGCAACGCCGTCATCAGCGTCGCCGGCACCGACCGCCGCATCGGCCTCTACGACCTCGCCGCGCACCAGCCGGAGGGGCGCATCTTCGTCGATATCAGCCACTCCGTCTCCGGCCCGACTTGGCCCAATGGCTGCCACATCTGCGAGGTGGAGCTGGATGCCGAGACCGGCGAGGTCGACGTCCTCTCCTACGTCTCGGCCAACGATGCCGGCCGCGTCGTCAACCCGCTGATCGTCGAGGGCCAGATCGTCGGCGGCGCGCTGCAGGGCATCGGCCAGGCGCTCGCCGAGCAGGTCGCTTACGACCCGGAGACGGGCCAGCCCCTCTCGGCCAGCTTCATGGACTACGCCATGCCGCGCGCCGACCTCGCCCATGGCTATCTGACGCAGCTCGACCAGTCCATCCCCTGCCGCACCAACCCGCTCGGGGTGAAGGGCGTCGGCGAGCTCGGCACCATCGGCGCGACGCCCGCCGTGGTCAGCGCCATCGCCGATGCGCTGGCCCGGGCCGGCCATGCCCAGGCGGCGGACCGGCTGCAGATGCCGCTGACGCCGCCGCGCGTCTGGGCGGCGCTGCGGGGCGCCGCGTAAACCCGGCGGTAATTTCCGCATGCCATTGATCCGCCGCATCCAAGGCAGCGGATCACCATGGCGATCAGAACCCGGATCCTCGCAGGCTTCTCCACCGTCCTCCTGCTGATCGGCGCCGTCGCGGCCGTTGGCTGGAGCGGCTTCCGCTCCTTCGCCGCCCGCGTCGACACGGCGAAGATGGCGGCGGCGGTGCGCGAGTCGGTGCTGACCGCCCGCCTCGCCGCCGACCGCATCCGCCTCGAGCCCGCGGCGCTGGAGGCTGCCCTCGACGCCCTCGGGCAGGCGACGGCGACCTTGCGACGGCTGGAAGGCCTGGCCGGCGCCGAGGCCGCCTCCGGCATCCGCGCCGCGGGCGAGGCGACCGAGCGCCTGGCTGGCACCTTGGCCGACCTCGCCACCAGCCAGTCCGCGATCCGCGAGGCCCGCGCCGAGCTCAACCAGCGCATCGAGGACTTCACCCGCCGAACCGAGGCGCTGGGCACTGCCGCGCTCGCCCGCTACACCGCCAGCCTGGAGACGCAGGAGGCCCGCCGCGCCGCCCAGCTCGCCGCCAACGGCACCCTCCTCGCCGCCCAGCGCCTCGCCCTGCTGCTGAGCGAGCTTGCCGAGGCCGAGGCCAAGCTCGTCGCCGAGGGCCGCGCCACCGACCGGGAGGCCGCGGAGCGGGCCGGGGCCGCGGTCAGCGCGGCCCTCGACGGGTTCCTTGCCTCGGTCAGCGAGGCCGCCCGCCCCGCCGCCGCCCGGATCGTCGAGCAGGCGCAGGAGCTGCATGACGGCCTCGCCAGCCTCGTCGAGGCGGCGGAGGAGCGCAGCCGCTTCGCCCTCGCCCTGGCCGCCTTCCGCCCCCGCCTGGCCGAGGCCTGGAGCGAGGTCGAAGTGGCCCTGCTGGCCCTGGCCGGCGAGGCCGGGTCGGAGGGGCTGCGCCGGCTTGCCCGCGCCATGGAAGGCCAGCTTCCCTCGCTCCGCGCCGGCGCCGCCTCGCGCGCCGAGAGTCTGGTCGCCGCGGCGGAGCTCGCGGCCCCTCTCGTCGCCGAGGCCGCCCGGCGGCCCGGGGAGGCCGACCGGATCAACGGCCTCCTCCGCCGCTTCGCCGCCGCCGCCACCGGGCAGGCGGCGTTGGAGCGCAGCGCCGCCGAGGCCGCCGCCCGCCCCGGCTCGCTGCTCGCCACCCGGCGCCAGGGTGCCGGCGTGCTGATGGCCGACATCGCGGCCCTGCTGGACGAGGTGCGCGCCACCATCCCCGGCTTCGTCGAGGGCGCCGTCGCCGCCCGCACCGACTTCGAGCGCCACGCCGCCATCCGCGACATCGCCGGCCGGCTGACGGCCCAGGCGCTGCGGGCCCAGCTCCACACCAATGCCTTCGCTCTCGCCGGGCAGGCGGAGGAGGCAGCCGAGGTCCGCCGCGCCCTCGGCGCCGCCGAGACGCTCTTCACCACCCTGCTGGGCGCCGTCGAGCCGGAGGAGCGCCTGGCGCTCGGCAGCCTGGCCGGCGCCATCGCCGGTGCCGGCCAGGCCTTCGAGGAGGCGACCCTCGCCACCGCCGGCCGCGCCCGCCACGAGGCGGCGATGCAGGAAGCGACGGCGACCGCCGACCGGGAGATGACGCAGCTCTCGACCGCGCAGGGCGAGGCCCTGGCTGCCGGCCGGCCGATTCGGAGCGGCTGATCCTCGCCGGCGGCGCCGCCGCCCTGCTGCTGGGCGCGCTGGCCGCGCTGCTGATCGCCCGCTCCGTCACGCGCCCCGTCACGGCGATGACGGCCGCCATGCGCCGCCTCGCCGAGGGCGCGTTGGAGACCGAGATTCCCGCCGTCCGCCGCCGCGACGAATTCGGCGCCGTGGCCGAGGCCGTGCTGGTCTTCCGCGGGAATGCCCGCGCCGTCGCCCGGCTCGAGGCCGAGGCGGACGCCGCCCGCGCGGCGGCCGAGCGGCAGCGCCAGGATGCGCAGCTCTCGCTGGCCGCCGAGGTCGAGCGCTCGCTCGGCGAGATCGCCGATGGCCTCGCCTCCGCCGCCACGGCGCTGACCGCGTCGGGCGAGGCGCTGCACCGCACCGCCGAAGCCGCCGCCGAGCAGGCCGGCACGGCGGAGCGCGGCGCCCGCCAGGCCGGCGGCAGCGTTCATGCCGTGGCCGGCGCGGCGGAGCAGATGGCCGGCTCCGTCCAGGCCATCGCCCGGCAGGTGACCGAGGCCGCCGGCATCGCCCGCCAGGCCGTCGCCGAGGCCGAGGCGACCGATGCCACCATCCGCGACCTCGCCGAGAGGGCGACGCGCATCGGCGAGGTGGTGCGGCTCATTGCCGACATCGCGAGCCGCACCAACCTCCTCGCCCTCAACGCCACCATCGAGGCGAGCCGAGCCGGCGAGGCCGGCCGCGGCTTCGCCGTCGTCGCCTCCGAGGTGAAGGGGCTCGCCGCCCAGACCGCCCGCGCGACGGAGGAGATCGGCCACCAGGTCGCCCGCATGCAGGCGACGGTGGACACCGCGGTCGGCGCCATCCGCGGCATCGGCGGCACCATCGCCCGCATCGACGATGCCTCCGCCGCCATCAGCCGGGCGGTCGAGGAGCAGGGCGCCGTCACCCGCCAGATCGCCGGCGGCGCCGGCGACGCGGCCGCGGGCTTCGAGGCGGCCAGCGCCAGCGTCATCCAGCTGGCCGAGGGCGCGGCCGCCACCTCCGCCTCGGTCGGGGGCCTGCGCGGCCATGCCGACTAGGTGGCGCAGCAGGCGGCGACGCTCCGTTCCGCCATCGGCGGCCTCGCCCGGCGGCTGCGAGGGTGACGGGGAAGTTCCTGGTTCACGCCCCGCCGGCTTGGTCTAGGGTGCGGCCATGACCTCCCATGCCGAACTCCTCCAGGACCTGGTCGCCGCCGCCCGCGGCGCCGGGGCCGATGCCGCGGATGCGCTGCTGGTCGCCTCCGCCTCGCTCTCCGTCCAGCGCCGCCTCGGCAAGATCGAGCAGTTGGAACGGGCGGAGGGCTTCGACCTCGGCCTCCGCGTCTTCCTCGGCCAGCGCCAGGCGATCGTCTCCTCCACCGACCCGTCGCCGCGCGGCTTCGAGGCGCTCGCCGAGCGCGCCGTCGCCATGGCCCGCGTCGTGCCCGAGGATCCCTTCGCCGGCCTGCCCGAGGCGCCGGACGGCCTCATCGCCTCCGCCCTCGAGCTGGAGGACCCGGCCGAGCCCAGCGCCGAGGACCTCATCGCCCGCTGCGCCGCCGCCGAGGATGCGGCGCTGGCCATCGCCGGCGTGACGAATTCGGAGGGCGCCGATGCCGGCTTCTCCCGCTATACCATCGCGCTCGCCGCCTCGAACGGCTTCGCCGGCGAGTATGCCCGCAGCAGCCATTCCATCTCGGCGACCGCGCTGGCCGGGCAGGGAACTGGCATGGAGCGCGACTACGATTACTCCAGCGCCGTCTTCCTCGCCGATCTCGAGGATGCCGCCGCCATCGGCCGCCGCGCCGGGGAGCGGGCCGTCGCCCGCCTCAACCCGACCCGGCCGAGGACCGCCCGGCTGCCCGTCGTCTATGACCCGCGCGTGGCCACCTCGCTGCTCGGCCACCTCTCCGGCGCCATCAATGGCGCGGCCGTCGCGCGGGGCACGAGCTTCCTGCGCGACCGGCTCGGCCAGCGCGTCATGGCGCCCGGCCTCTCGGTGATCGACGACCCGACCCGCCGCCGCGGCTTCCGCAGCCGGCCCTTCGACGGGGAGGGGATGCAGGGCATCCGCCGGGCCATCGTGGAGGACGGGGTGCTCACCACCTGGATCCTCGACTGGCGCAGCGCCCGCCAGCTCGGCATGACCTCGACCGGCCATGCCAGCCGCGGCACCGGCGGCCCGCCCGGCCCGGCGCCGACCAACCTCTACCTCGCTGCCGGCAGCCTCACGCCCGCGGCGCTGATGGCGGATATCCGGGAAGGCCTCTACGTCACCGAGCTGATCGGCATGGGCGTCAACGGCGTCACCGGCGACTACAGCCGCGGCGCCGCCGGCTTCATGATCCGCGACGGCGCCCTGGCCGAACCGATCTCCGAGGTCACCATCGCCGGCAATGTCCGCGAGATGCTGCTGCACCTCACCCCGGCGGACGACCTGGAATTCCGCCGCGGCACCGACAGCCCCACCGTCCGGGTCGAGGGGCTGACCATGGCCGGCGCCTGAGGCGCGGCCGGAACGGGGCGGGGATCGCTTCCCGCCCCGGGCCGGTCAGATGATGACGGTGAGGTCGTCGATGCCGAAGTAGTTGTCGGCGTTGAGATGCACCCCGTCCACCAGGCCGAAGTTGAGGCCGTTGAGGGCGCCCACCCGTCCGACGATACCCTTCGGCATGACGCCGATGCCGCCGATCTTGACGCCGTTGCTGTAGCCCAGGACATGCAGGATCCGGGCATCCGCATTGGCCGAGGATGCGAAGAGCGCACGCAGTCATTGCCGGTGCCGCCATGGACGGTGTTGTTGCCGAGCGCGGTGCCGATCACGTCGTTGCCGTCATCCCCCTGGAGGGTATCGTTGTTGATGCTGCCCCACAGGGTATCGTCGCCCGCCCAGCTACAGAGGGCGTTGACGCTGCCATAGTCCTCCAGCAGGTCGTTGCCGTCCCCGCCATACAGCCTGTCGGCGAGGCCCGAGCCCCAGATGCCGTCATTGCCGCCCTTGCCTTAGACCTCGAGGTCGTCGAAGCCGGAGATGTCGGGGGTATCGATCCATTCGGGGCCGGTGCTCCCGATCACGAGGCTTTCCGCCATGTTCCGGGTGGTCCCCAGCCAGCGGCGACCCGATCACCGCCATCCGCCCGTTGCCCGGCCGCAGCGTTAAGCCATCGTTAAGTTTCGCCGTGGCCATCCAACAAAAAGACATGATGCGTTTTGTGGACGGATGATCGCCTTCGCGCCCGGTCGCAACCTTCCTGCCGGCTGGAGCGCTTCCGGGCTGGGTGCCGCCTTCCCGGCTGCGCCGCTACCTTCGCCCATGACGGGCCTGCCCCGCAGCCGGGACACCACCCGCAACCAGCCATCTGTCGGCTTGCCGTCCCAACTTCGGCGGTTCCTGTCGTAATCGGGGGCACGCCTCCCTATATTGCAGTTAGTTCAGAATCACGGAGACCCTGGCCCGATGCGTCGCCCTGTCCTGTTCCTCGCCGCCGCCCTCCTGGCGCTGGCCCCTGCGTTCGCCGATGCGCGACCGGGGGGTGGTACCTCGACGGGCAGCCGCGGCAGCCGCACCTACAGCGCCCCGCCGGCCACCACGACCGCGCCCAACGCCGCGCGGCCGATGGAGCGCTCTATGGAATCCACCCGCCCGGCCACGCCCTACGGCCAGCAGGCCAGCCGTTCGCCGATCGGCCAGCCCAATCCGGCCGGCGGCTTCTTCTCCCGCTCGCCCTTCATGGCAGGGCTGATGGGCGGCCTGATCGGCGCCGGCATCGGCGGCCTGCTCTTCGGCCATGGCCTGTTCGGCGGCTTCACCGGCCTCGGCTCCATCTTCGGCCTGCTGCTGCAGATCGGACTGATCTTCCTCCTGGTCCGGCTGGTGATGGGCTTCATCCGCCGCCGCCAGCCGCAGCCCGCCATGGCCGGGATGCCGCAGGGGATGTCCGAGCGGATGCCGCAGGGCATGGCCCGCGAGGCGATGCAGGGCGCGCGGCCCATCGGCGGCGCCGGCGGAGCGCCCTCGGCCGCCATCGAGGTGACGCCGGCCGATTTCCAGGCCTTCGAAGCGGCCCTCCAGCGGGTCAACGAGGCCTGGAACCGGCAGGACGAGGCCGGGATGCGCGCCGTCGTCACGCCCGAGATGCTGCGCTACTTCGGCGACGACCTGGCCGATCTGGATCGCCGTGGCCTCCGCAACGAGGCCCGCGACGTGAAGCTGGAGCAGGGCGACCTGGCCGAGGCATGGCGCGAGGGCACGCGTGAGTTCGCCACCGTGGCCATGCGCTTCTCGATGATCGACGTGACCCGCCGGGTCAGCGATGGCGCGGTGGTCGAGGGCGACCCCAACCGCCGCACCGAGGCGACCGAGCTCTGGACCTTCCTCCGCGTCCAGGGCGGGCCCTGGATGCTCTCGGCGATCCAGCAGACCGGCTGATACCTTCACTATTCCGTCACAAACGCGCCGCCATCCCCGGGAGGGGTTGGCGGCGCGGTCGTAATTGTGGCCGGCTGGGGCCAAATCATGGCATAACCATGGCAGACCCTGTCTCATTCGCCGGAGGCCCCACATGCTACCACTTTGCTTCGTGGCCGTCCTTGCCGCCGTCGGCGGTCTGGCCGCGGTCGGCCTCGCCCTCGGCACCGCCGCCTCGGCCGGCTTGCTCGCCGCGCCGGTGCTCGGCCTCGTCTCCCTGACCAGCGGCCTCGCCGCTGCGGTCCTGGCGCTGCGCCGGAAAAGCGTTTTCGCCTGAGGCCAGGGGCGGGCGGCCCGCCCTATTCCGGCTCCGGACGGGGCGTGCTAGGGCGGCGGGCCCCATGTCCCGCCCGCCATGCTCCGCCGCCTGATCCGGCATCCCACGACCCAGGCGGCCTTCGCCAGGGCGCTCGGCCTCTACCTCGCCCTGGTCTTCCGCACCACGCGCTGGACCCTGCTCGGCGAGCCGAACCTGGCCGCCGCCCTCGGCCCGGCAGGCCGGCCCATCCTCGCCGCCTTCTGGCATGAGCGCCTGCCGATGATGCCGATGCTCTGGCTGCGCGCCCGCGCCGCCGAGCCGCGCCTCGCGGCCGTCAGCGCCCATGTCCTGGTCTCCCGCCACCGCGATGGCCGCTTCATCGGCGACATCGTCCGCCGCTTCCGGCTGGAGCTGGTGCATGCCTCCACCTCGCGCGGCGGCGCCACCGGCCTGCGGCAGTTGCTGCGGGTGCTGGGGGAGGGGGACATGGTAGTCATCACCCCGGACGGCCCCCGCGGCCCATGCCGCCGTGCCGCGCCCGGTGTCGCGCAGCTGGCGGCGCTGGCCGGCATCCCCGTCCTGCCCTGCGCCGCCCGCACCAGCCGCGTCCGCCGGCTGCGGAGCTGGGACCGGATGGTGCTGCCGCTGCCCTTCGCCCGCGGGGTGCTGGTGATGGGCCCGCCCGTCGCCGTGGACCGCGCCGCGCCGCTCGCCGCCCTGCCGGCGATCGAGGCGGCCCTCACCGCCGCCTGCGACACGGCGGATGCCTGGGTCGCCGCGGCATGAGCATGGCCGGATGAGCCTTGCCGCCTGGGCCTGGCGCTGCGGCACGACGCTGGCCGCCCCGCTGCTGCCGTTCTGGCTGCGCCACCGCCTGCGCCGCGGCAAGGAACTCGCCGCCCGCCTGCCGGAACGCCGCGGCCTCCATGCCGCCCGGCCGCCGGGGCCCCTGATCTGGTTGCACGCCGCCAGCATCGGCGAGACCCTCTCCCTCCTCCCGGTGCTGGAGGCGCTGGCCGCCCGCGCCCCGCGCCTGGCCATCCTGCTGACCACCGGCACCGTCACCAGCGCCGCCCTGCTCGAGCGCCGCCTCCCGCCCGCGCTCCGCCCGCGGGTGATCCATCGCTTCGCCCCGCTCGACGTGCCCGCCTGGGTTGCCCGCTTCCTCGATGCCTGGCGGCCCGATGCCGCGGGCCTCGTCGAGTCGGAGCTCTGGCCGAACCTGATCCGCGCCGCCCGCGCCCGTCGCCTGCCGCTGGTGCTGATCAACGGCCGCCTTTCGGCCCGCTCCGCCGCCCGTTGGCGCCTCGCCCCGGCGCTGGGGCGGGAGCTGATGGCCGCCTTCACCCTGGTCATGGCGCAGAGCGCGGGCGATGCCGCCCGCTTCGCCGGCCTCGGCGCCCGCGCCGTCCGCGCCCCCGGCAACCTGAAGGAGGCCGCGCCCCCCCTCCCGGCCGACCCCGCCGCCCTGGCCGCGCTGCGGGCGGCCATCGGCCCCCGCCCGGTCGTGCTCGGCGCCGCCACCCATCCGGGCGAGGAGGCGATGCTGGTTGCCGCCCATCGCCGGCTCGCCGCCGACATCCCCGGCCTGCTGACCATCCTCGCCCCCCGCCACCCGGAACGCGTCGCGGGCCTCGAGGCCGAGGCCGCCGGCCTCCCGCTCGCCCGCCGCAGTGCCGGCGCGCTCCCCGGCCCCCAGACGGCGGTCTACATCGCCGACACCCTCGGCGAACTCGGCCTCCTCTACCGCCTGGCCCATGTCGCCTTGGTCGGCGGCTCCCTCGTGCCGCATGGCGGGCAGAACCCGCTGGAGCCCGCCCGGCTCGGCTGCCCCATTCTGCTCGGTCCCCATACCGCCAATTTCGCCGATATCGCCGCACGGTTGCTGGCCGCGGGCGGCGCTCGCCTGGTCCAGCCGCCGGAGCCGGGGGCGCTGGCCGGGGCCATCCGCGCCGTGCTATCCAGCCCCGATCATGGCCGAAATCTGGCAGAGGCTGCCGCCGCCGCCATCGCGCCGGCCGCCACCCTGCCGGACCAGGTGGCCGAGGCGTTGCTGCACCTGCTGCCGCAGCGCGCCGACAGGGACGAGGATCGATCGACGCCCCATGCCGACTGAGATGACCGCCGGCTGATGCGCGCCCCCGATTTCTGGGGCGGCGACGGCTCCGGCCTGCTGCCGCTACTGCTCTCCCCGATCGCCGCCTTCTATGCGGCGGCGACCGCGCGCCGCGTGGCGAGGCCGGGCTGGCAGGCGCCGGTGCCGGTGATCTGCTGCGGCAACGCCACCGCGGGCGGCGCCGGCAAGACCACCGTCGCGCTCGACCTCGGCCAGCGCCTGGCCAATCGCGGCATCGCCGTGCATTTCCTCCTCCGCGGCTATGGCGGCAAGCTGCGCGGCCCCGTCCGCGTCGACCCCGCGGTGCATGACAGCCGGGCGGTCGGCGACGAGGCCCTGCTGCTGGCCGCCGAGCGCCCCGCCTGGATCTCGGCCGACCGCGCCGCCGGCGCCCAGGCCGCCGTCGCCGCCGGCGCCCAGGCCATCATCATGGATGACGGGCTGCAGAACCCGACGCTCGGGAAGGACCTCTCCTTCCTCATCGTCGACGGTAGCTTCGGCTTCGGCAACAACCGCATCATCCCCGCCGGGCCGCTGCGCGAGCCGGTCGCCGCCGCTGCCGCCCGCTGCCGCGCCGCCGTCATGATCGGCGAGGACGAGGCCGATGCGGCGAGCCTGTTGCCCCCCGGCACCCGCATCCTCCGCGCCCGGCAGCGCCCGGCGCCCGAGGCGGCGATGCTGGCCGGCCAGCCCGTCCATGCCTTCTGCGGCATCGGCAACCCGAAGAAATTCTTCGCCACCCTGGCCGAGGTCGGCGCCGTGGTCGCCGGCCGCGCCGCCTTCGCCGACCACTACCCCTTCGACGAGGGCGACATGCGCGAGATCCTGGCCGAGGCCGACCGGCTGCGCGCCATCCCCGTCACCACGCGGAAGGACTTCGTCCGCATCCCCCCTGGCTTCCGCAGCCGGGTGACGGTGGTGAATGTCGGTCTGGAGTGGGAGGACACGGCGGCGATCGAGGCGCTGCTTGATCCGCTCGCCCAGCGGGTGCCGATCCCGGCCTGACATGCCCCGCCTCCAGCACCGGCTCGAGGCGGCCGCGGCGCGGCTGCTGCTCGGCCTCTCGCGCCGCCTCGGGCCGCGCCGCGCCTCCGACCTCGGCGGCTGGATCGGGCGGAGCATCGGCCCGATGCTCCCCGTCACCCGCACCGCGCGGCGCAACCTGGCGCGCGCCCTGCCATCCCTGGCCGCGGCGGAGCGGGACCGGGTGGTGCGCGCCATGTGGGACAATCTCGGCCGCACCGCCGCCGAGCTGGCGCATATCCCGGCGCTGGAATGGGAGATGGAGGGGAGGGAGCACCTCGTCCCCATCGCGGAGCGCGGCGGCCCTGCCATCCTGGTCTCCGGCCATATCGGCAATTGGGAGGTGCTGCCCCCGGCGCTCGCCACCATGGGCATCCGCATGGGCAGCGTCTACCGCGCCGCCGACAATGCCGAGGTCGACGCGCTCATCGCCGCCTGCCGCGCCGAGGCCGTGCCGGGCGACCCGCTCCCGCTTTTCCCGAAGGGCTCGGCCGGCGCCCGCGCCGCGCTGCGCTACCTGTCGCGGGGCGGCGTCCTCGGCATGCTCGCCGACCAGAAGCTGAATGACGGCATCGCCGTCCCGCTGCTCGGCCTGCCGGCGATGACCGCCCCGGCGCCGGCGCAGCTGGCGCTGCGCTTCGGCTGTCCAATCATCCCCGGCCGCGTCCTGCGCCTCGGCCCCTGCCGCTTCCGCCTGATGGTGGAGCCGCCGCTTCCGGTCCCGCCCGGCGAGGACCGGCAGGCGCAGATCCTGGCGCTGACGACGGCCATCAACGACCGCATCTCCGCCTGGATCGCGGAGCGCCCGGCGGAGTGGCTCTGGCTGCACCGCCGGTGGCCCGCCTAAGGCTCCTGGATTACTGTACCGGCTGGACGGTTCAGCTTGACAGACCGTCCAGCCGGTATAGTTTGTCACCATGATGGATGGCTCGACTCTTCCCGCCCAGGCCGATGCCCGCACCCGCATCCTCGATGCGGCCGAGAGCCTGGTCCGCGCCAAGGGCGTCGCCGGCCTCACCCTCGAGGCCGCCGCCCGCCTCGCGGGGGTCTCCAAGGGCGGGCTGCTCTACCATTACGCCTCGAAGGAGGCGCTGCTCGCCGGCCTCATCGCGCGCATGGCGGCCTTCATCACCGAGGACTTCGCCGCCGGCGTCGCCGCCCAGCCCGCGGGGCCCGGCCAGGTCGCCCGCGCCGTGCTCGCCTGGGGCTTCGGCCAGACGCCGGAGGCGATGAACGAGCGCTGCGACCGTGCCGCCGCCGTCTTCCTCGCCACCTTCCACCACGACCCGGCCCTGCTGGACCCCGTGCGCGCCGTCATCGCCGACATGCGCCGCCGCGTCGCCGCGGACGGCTTGCCGCCTGGCATCGGCGGCGTCGTCATGGCCGCGGGCGACGGCCTCTTCATGGCGCGCATCTTCGGCATGTACACCCCGACGCCCGAGGAGATGGCCGCAATGCACGCCACCCTCTCCCGCCTGATCGAGGAGGCCCTGCCATGAGGCTGTCCACCGCGCTCGCCGGCGCCATCCTCACCATGCTCGCCGCCGGGGCCGCGGCGGGGACGCAGTTCCACCCCGCCATGCCCGGCCTCTTCGGCCTGATCAGCGACTGCCTCCGCGGCGACCCGCAGGACAGCGCGCTGCTCGCCTTCGACGTGCTGGACGAGGCCGAATTCCTGTCCCTGCTCGAGCCCGAGTCGCCCCCCCGATGAGGCGCCGCGTCGCCCTCTTCGGCCTGCTGCTCGTGGCCCTGACCGGGGCCGGCCTCGCCTGGGTCCGTCTCGGCGTCCGCGAGGCCGCGCCCATCTCGCCCGCGGAGGCCGCGCCGCTGCCGCCCCCCGGCGTCGGCGCCCTCGGCCGGGTCGATCCCGCCAGCCGCATCCGCCGCCTCAACCCGCCGGGCGGCATGGCGGTCACCCGCCTCGACCGCCTGCTGGTGGCCGAGGGCGACAGGGTGGAGGCCGGCCAGCTCATCGCCGAGTTCGGCGACCTCGCTCAGAAGGAGGCCGCCATCGCCCAGGCCGAGGCGCAGCTCGCGCAGGATCGCGCCGAGCTCGCCCGCATCCGCGCCGCCGGCCGGCCGGAGGAGATCGCCGCCCAGCGCGCCCGCATCGACGCCCTCCGCTACGCCGAGGCCAGCGCCCGCCGCGACGCCGAGCGGGCCGAGGCGCTCGTCCCCTCCGGCGCCGGCGGCGCCGCCACCGCCGAGCGCGCCCGCTTCGCCGCCGCCCGCACCGCGGCCGAGCGCGCCGAGGCCGAGGCCACGCTGCAGCAGCTCCTGGTTCCCCGCCCCGAGGATCTCGCCGTTGCCGAGACGGAGGTGAGGGCCTCGGAGGCCGCCCTCGCCAAGGCCCGCGCGGATGCCACCCTCTCCCGCGTTGTGGCCCCGATCGCCGGCACGATCCTGAAGATCTATGCCCGGCCCGGCGACCAGGTCGGCAGCGACGGGCTGCTCGACATGGCGGACCTCACCCGGCTCGACATCGTGGCCGATGTCTATGAGACGGACCTGCCGCGCCTGCGCCAGGGCGCCCCTGCCGAGGTGATCGTCCCCGGCGACCCGCGGCGCTACCCGGCGGAGCTGCGCGAGATCGGCTGGCTGGTCCGCCGCTCCACCCAGGCTGGCACCGACCCGGTGGCGGCGGTGGATGCGCGCACCGTCGAGGTCCGCCTCACCCTCTCGCCGGAGGGCCGCGCCGCGCTCGAGCGCCGCGCCGGCATGCAGGTGCAGGTCTCCATCCAGCCATGAACGCCATGCCCCGCACCGCGCCGGCGGCCGAGGCAGAGCTGCTGCCCTGGGCGCCCGAGCTCACCGGCGACGCCGCGGTGGCCGCATCCCCGCCGCCGCCGGGGGGCGGCTCGCCGCTCGCCGGGCTCTGGCTGCCGCTCCGCCTCGCCTGGCGCCAGCTCCGCGCCGAGCGCGCCCGCCTCGCCTCCGCCATCGCCGGCGTGCTCTTCGCCTGCGTGCTGGTCTTCATGCAGCTCGGCTTCCGCTCGGCGCTCTTCGACAGCGCGACCGCCCTGCTGGCGGCGATGCGCGCCGACATCTTCCTGATGCACCCGCTGACCACGGTGAGCTTCAAGCCGGAGACCCTGCCGCGGATCCGCGCCAGCCAGGCCATGGCGCTGCCCGAGGTGCAGGCGGCCGTGCCCGTCTACCTGGCCCAGGCCACCTGGCGGAATCCGGAGAACGGCAGCCGCCGCGCCGTCCAGCTCGTCGGCTTCGACACCGAATCCGGGGTGATGGACTTCCCTGGCCTCGCCCCCCTGGTCGAGACGCTGAAGCGCCCCGACACCATGGCCTTCGACCGCCGCTCCCGCCCCGAATTCGGCGATGTCGCCCGGCTGCTCGGCGAGCGCGGCCCCTTCGAGGTGCAGGTCGGCAACCGCCGGATGGAGGTCGCCGGGCTGGTCGAGATCGGCCCCTCCTTCGGCGCCGACGGCAACGTCGTCATGTCGGAGGTGAATTTCCGCCGCGTGGTGAAGGAGCGCCTGCCGAGCCAGGTCGACCTCGTCGCCATCAAGCTCCGCCCCGGCGCCGACCGCGAGGCCGCCATAGCCCGCCTGCGCGCCATCCTCCCCGCCGATGTCATGGTGATGAGCCAGCCGCAGCTCGTCGCCCATGAGCGGTCCTATTGGGAGAATGCGACGCCGATCGGCTTCATCTTCGCCTTCGGCAGCCTGATGGGCCTCGTGGTCGGCATGGTGATCGTCTACCAGATCCTCTTCAGCGACATCGCCAGCCACCTGCGCGAATACGCGACGCTGAAGGCTATCGGCTATTCCAACGGCTTCCTGCGCCGCGCCGTGCTCTCGGCGGCGCTGATCCTCGCGGTGCTCGGCTTCCTGCCTGGCCTCGCCCTCTCGACCCTGCTCTACGACGTGGTGGGGAAGGGGACCTTCCTGCCGCTCGAGATGGACGCTTCGCGCGCGCTCAGCGTCTTCGCCATGATCTTCACCATGTGCGGCATCGCCGGCCTGCTCGCCATGCGCAAGCTCCGCGACGCCAACCCGGCCGACATGTTCTGATGGCGCCGCCGCCCGTCTCGCTCAGCGGCGTCACCTATGCCTATGGGTCGGGCGACCTCGCCCGCCCCGTCCTGCGCGAGGTGGACCTCACCGTCGCCCCGGGCGAGGTGGTGCTGCTGACCGGCCCCTCGGGCAGCGGCAAGACCACGCTGCTGACGCTGATAGGCGCGCTGCGCGCCCTGCAGCAGGGCAGCGGCACCGTCCTCGGCCAGCCGCTCGCCGGCGCGACGGAGCGGCAGCGCACCGCGCTCCGGCGCCGCATCGGCTTCATCTTCCAGCAGCACAACCTGCTCGGCTTCCTCACCGCCCGGCAGAACGTGGCGATGGCGCTCGAGCTCGACCCGGCGACCAGCGAGCGCGACCGCCTCGCCCGCGCCGGCGAGATGCTGGCGGCCGTCGGCCTCGCCGAGAAATGCGAGAGCCGCCCGGACCAGCTCTCCGGCGGCCAGCGCCAGCGCGTCGCCGTCGCCCGCGCGCTCGCCGGCCAGCCCGGCCTCATCCTCGCCGACGAGCCGACCGCGGCGCTCGACAAGCAGTCGGGCGGCGACGTCGTCCGCCTGCTGCGCGACCTCGCCCGCCGCCGCGGCGTGCCGATCCTGATGGTGACGCACGACCCGCGCATCCTCGACATCGCCGACCGCATCGTCGCCATGGAAGATGGGCGCATTCTGCCCGCAAACGAGACAAAGCCGGTCTCCGCGCCCTGAGGCGCCGCCCGCCTCGCATCGACAGGGCGAAGCCGCAGCCGCGACCATCCCCGAGAGGCTCGAACAGGGCAGGCCAGGCATCATGCCGGGACGAGGCATCATCGCCGCGGCGGCACGCGCGTGTCCGGGCGAGCCGATTGCCCCGGTCGGACGATCCCGGCCGATCGGGGTTGGCCCTAGCCCTGCGCAGCCTGCACCGGCACCAAGTGCAGGCCGTGCTGCCGGACGCCGCGCTGGCTCGTCACCCCATCGGCGAAGCGCCGCACCGCGCCCGAGGGGCCGCGCAGCACCGCGACCTCGAGGCAGGCCTCGTGGTCGAGATGCACATGCAGGCTGGCGACGCTCAGCGCATGGTGGTCATGCTGCGACTGGGTCAGCCGCCGCGCCAGGTCCCGCACGGCGTGGTCGTAGACATAGGTCAGGGTGGCGAGGCAGGGCGTCTCCTCCGCCAGCGCCGCCTCGCGGTCAGTTGCCTCCCGCACCAGGTCGCGCACCGCCTCGGAGCGGCTGGCATAGCCCCGCCGCGCCGCCAGCCGGTCGATCGCCTCCAGCAGCGCCGCCTCGATGGTGATCGTCACCCGCTCCATCCCACATCCCCCCGCCTGCTTGCCGCGCCGCGGCGGCCATGTGATCTTTTGCCCGAAAAGTAAGAGGCACCCTCGCATGCCCCGGCGGTTCGGCGCAGCCCTCCTCCTGATCGGCACCGGCGCCGCCGCGCAGGAGGCGACGCTGCCGCCGCTCACCGTCACCGGCGCCGCGCCGCCCGCCGCCGCCAGCGAGATCCGCCTCGGCGCGGGCGAGATCGCCGCCCGCCCCGTCGCCCGCATCGGCGAGGCGCTGGAGGCCGCCCCCGGCCTCATCGTCACCCAGCACAGCGGGGAGGGGAAGGCGAACCAGTACTTCCTTCGCGGCTTCAACCTCGACCACGGCACCGACCTCGCCATCTCGGTCGACGGCATGCCGGTCAACATGCCGACCCACGCCCATGGCCAGGGCTATGCCGACACGAACTTCCTCATCCCCGAGACGCTGGGCGGCCTGCTGGTCCGCAAGGGCCCCTACTACGCCGATGACGGCGACTTCGCGACCGCCGGCTCGCTCCGCCTGTCCCTGCTGAACCGCATCGACCGGCCCTTCTTGCAGGCGACGGGGGGAAGCTTCGGCTACTGGCGCGGCCTCGCCGCCGGCTCCGTCGATCTCGGCCCCGGTACGCTGCTCGCCGCCGGCGAGGTCGCCACCTATGACGGTCCCTGGCAGCGCCCGGATGCGCTGCGGCGCTTGAACGGCTTGCTGCGCTACAGCCAGGGCACGGCGGAGGATGGCCTCTCCGTTACCGCCATGGGCTACAGCAGCCGCTGGCACGCAACCGACCAGGTCCCGGCCCGCGCCGTCTCCGCCGGGCTGATCCCGCGCTTCGGCACGCTCGACCCGAGCGATGGCGGCCGCGCCGAGCGCTACTCCCTGTCCGCACGCTGGGCCCGCACGACGAGCTTCGGCACGACGAGCGTGAGCGCCCATGCCATCCGCTCCACGCTCGACCTCTTCAACAACTTCACCTACTTCCTCGACGACCCGGTCAATGGCGACCAGTTCCACCAGCAGGACCGCCGCTGGATCCTCGGCGGCGAGGCCGTCCAGGCGCTTCCCTGGCGGCTGCTAGACGGCGAGGCCATGACCCGCCTCGGCCTGCAGGCCCGCGATGACGACATCCGCCTGGCGCTGCGCCGCACCGCGGCGCGCACGGCCCTCTCCACGGTCCGCGCGGACCGCGTCGAGGAGCACCAGCTCGGCCTCTTCACCGATACGAGCTGGCGCCCGGTGCCCTGGCTCCGCCTCACCGCCGGCGCCCGCGCCGACTGGGTGGGCGGCCGCGTCCGCAGCGACGCGGCCCAGAATTCCGGCGATGCCGGCGAATGGATCGCCAGCCCCAAGGGCGGCCTCGCCCTCGGCCCCTGGTGGTGGACGGAGCTCTTCCTGAACGCCGCCACCGGCTTCCACAGCAACGACTTGCGCGGCGCCACCATCCGCCTCGACCCGACCGACCGGCTGACGCCGCTCTCCCGCGTGCCGCTCCTGGTCCGGGCTAGGGGTGCCGAGATCGGCCTGCTGACGCGCCCGGCCGAGGGCCTCGAATCCCGCCTTGCCGCCTTCCTGCTCGAGCTCGGCTCCGAGATCCTTTTCCTCGGCGATGCCGGCACGACGGAGCCGAGCCGCGCCAGCCGGCGGGTGGGCGTCGAGTGGATCAATCGCTGGCAGGCGACGCCGCGGCTCGGCTTCGACCTCGACATCGCCGCGACGCGCGCCCGCTTCGGTGCCGCCTCCCTCGGGGCCGAACCGGCCGGGCGCTACATCCCCGGCGCGCCGAACCTCGTCATGGCGGCCGGCGCCACCTATGACGAGGGCATCGGCTGGTTCGCCGCCGCCCGCCTCCGCTATTTCGGCGCCCGCCCGCTGGTCGAGGACAACAGCCAGCGCTCCCGCGCAACGGCCCTGGTCAATGCGCGGCTCGGCTACCGCTTCGGGAACGGCCTCAGGATGCAGCTCGACGCCTTCAACCTCTTCGACAGCAAGGCCAGCCAGATCGACTATTTCTACGCCTCGCGCCTGCCCGGCGAGCCGGCCGAGGGCGTCGGCGACCGCCACTACCATCCGGCCGAGCCGCTGGCGCTGCGCTTCAGCCTGGCCGCTAGCCTGTGAGGCAGGCCTCCCGCAGCAGGGCGAAGGCGCGGGCCCGGTGGTTGAACAGGTGCTTCCTGGCCGGCTCCATCTCGCCGAAGGTCTCGGTCGCGCCCTCGGGGACGAACATCGGGTCGTAGCCGAAGCCCCGCTCGCCACGCGGCGGATGCACCCAGCTGCCGTGGATCTCGCCGAGGAAGCCCTCCTCATGCCCGTCCGGCCAGGCGAGGACGAGGGCGCAGGTGAACCAGGCATGCCGGTCGGGGAAGGGCCCGGCCAGCGCCGCCACCTTGGCCATCGCCATGGCATAGTCCCGCCCGCCGCCCGGCAGCTCCGCCCAGTCGGCGGTCCTGACGCCCGGGTCGCCGCCGAGCGAGGCGACGGAGAAGCCGCTGTCATCGGCCAGCGCCGGCAGCCCCGTCGCCCGTGCCGCCGCCCGCGCCTTGATCCGCGCATTGCCGAGGAAGCTGTCCTCAGTCTCCTCCGGCACCGGCAGGCCGAGCCCGCCTGCCGAGAGCACCTCCATCCCGAAGGGCTCCAGCAGCTCGGCGACCTCGCGCCGCTTGCCCTCGTTATGGGTGGCGATGACGAGGCGGCCGCGCTCCAGCCGCCGGTGCCCGCCGGCCGGCCGCTTCAGCCCCTCGGGCCTGTCGGCGCTCCGGCCATCGGACGGCTCAGCCAATGCCGACGGCCGCCCGCTGCCGCTTGAACAGCTCGTCCGTGCCCTGGCGCGCCAGCTTCAGCAGCGCCAGCAGCTCCGCCTCGGAGAAGGGCTCGCCCTCGGCCGTGCCCTGCACCTCGACGAGGCCGCCCTTGCCGGTCAGGACGAAATTGGCATCGGTCTGCGCCTTGCTGTCCTCGTCATAATCGAGGTCGAGCACCGCCGTGCCCTGCCAGATGCCGCAGGACACCGCCGCCACCTGGTCGCGCAGCGGCACGGTGCCCAAGACGTTCATCTTCATGCAGTGCCGGAAGGCGAGGTGCAGCGCCACCCAGCCGCCGGTGATGCTGGCGCAGCGCGTGCCGCCATCCGCCGTCAGCACGTCGCAGTCGACGGTGATGGACATCTCGCCCATCGCCTTGAGGTCGGTGACCGCCCGGAGGCTCCGCCCGATCAACCGCTGGATCTCCTGCGTCCGCCCGGACTGCTTGCCGCGCGCCGCCTCGCGGTCGGAGCGGGTATGGGTCGCGCGCGGCAGCATGCCGTATTCCGCCGTCACCCAGCCCTGGCCGGTGCCGCGCAGGAAGGGCGGCACCCGGCTCTCGACGCTCGCGGTGCAGAGCACCTCGGTATTGCCCATGCGGATGCGGCAGGAGCCCTCCGCATGCCGGGCGACATTGGGCTCGAGGGTGGCGCTGCGCAGCGCATCGGCCACGCGACCTGAGGGACGGTTCATCCGCGCGGGGTAGCACCGGCGCGCAGGGAAGGCGAGGGGGCGCTATGCTCCGCGCCATGCCCGACCTCGTCCTCGCCCGCCCCGGCCCCGCCCTGCTCGGCAGCTACCGCCAGGCGCTGGAGGCTGGCTGGTCCCCCCACAACCTCCGCGGCGCCGAGGTCGCGGCCGAGCACCTGGCGGCCATCGCCGCCGACCCGCAGCGCTTCCTCGCCAGCCTGGAGCAGCCGCCCGGCCGAGCCGGGACCGTCCGCCTGCCCGATGGCAACCGAGTCCCGCGCCTGCCCGGCTTCACCCGCTGGATCTCGGACGGCGAGTTCTGCGGCGCCGTCCATTTCCGCTGGCAGCCGGGGACGGAGGCGCTGCCGCCGCATGTGCTCGGCCATGTGGGCTATACCGTCGTTCCCTGGAAGCGCGGCCGCGGCCTCGCCCGCCGCGCCCTGGCCCTGCTGCTGCCCGAGGCGCGCGCCCGCGGCCTCCGCCATGTCGAGCTGACGACGGATCCGGACAACCTCGCCTCCCAGCGGGTCATCCTCGCCTGCGGCGGGCAGTTCGTGGAGCGCTTCCGCGGCCCTGCCGCCTATGGCGCGGCGGAGGAGCTGCGCTTCCGCATCCCGCTGGCGGAAGGCCCTGGCGCATGACCCACGCCGCCCCCCGCTTCCGCTACGACCACATCCACCTCCGCGCCCGCGACCCGGCGGCGATGGCGCGCTTCTTCATCGAGTTCTTCGGCGCCGAGGCCCGCCCCGAGGGCCGCAGCGACCGCTACGAGCTGACCCTCGACGGCCAGCGCCTGCTGGTCGCCCCCGCCAACCCCGACTTCCCGGCTGCGCCCGCCCCCGGCTTCCCGCATCTCGGCCTCGAGCATGTCGGCCTCGCCGTCGATGACGTGGATGCCGCCTGCGCGCATCTCCGCGCCCTCGGCGCCGACATCCCCATCGGCCCGCTGGCGGCCGGCCCCTTCCGCCTCGCCTTCGTCCGCGGGCCCGAGGGCGTGATGGTCGAGCTGCTCCAGCGCCCGGCCTGAGGGCAGCCTGCCCAAGCCCTGCGCAGCCCCCGGCGCCGACGCCCCGCCCGCCCGCGCTCCGGCGCTTGCACGCCGCTTGCATTCCCCGCCGGCACCAAGCCGGGGATGGGACCACGCATGAAGAGATCGGGACTGATCGGCACCCTCGCCATCGCTGCCCTGCTCGCCGCCTCGCCGGGCGATGCGCAGCAGCCGAAGGTGCTGCGCATCGCCATGACCGCCGCCGACGTGCCGACCACGACCGGCGCGCCGAACAACGGCTTCGAGGGCGTCCGCTTCCTCGGCTACCCCGCCTTCGAGGGGCTGGTGCTCTGGGACCTCTCCCGCGCCGACCGGCCGGCGACGCTCCGCCCCGGCCTCGCCGAGCGCTACGAGCAGGACCCGGCCGACCCGAAGACCTGGGTGTTCCATCTCCGCCGCGGGGTGAGGTTCCACGACGGCACCCCCTTCACCGCGGACAGCGTGATCTGGACGCTCGACCGTTTCTGGAAGCAGGACAGCCCGCATTTCGACCCGGCCGGCAGCGGCATCACCCGCGCCCGCATCCCGATCCTCGCCAGCTACCGCAGGCTCGACGACTTCACCGTCTCGATCACCACCACGCGGGTCGCCAGCTACTTCCCCTACATGGCGGTCTATATCCTCATGATCAGCCCGCAGGGCTGGGAGCAGGGCGGCCGCGACTGGGCCAAGGTCGCCGCCCTGCCGCCGGCGGGAACCGGGCCCTTCCGCCTCTCCCGCTTCACCCCGCGCGTCTCGGCGGAACTGACGAAGAACGCCGAGTACTGGGACCAGGCCCGCGTCCCGAAGCTCGACCGGGTGCTGCTGCTGCCGATCCCGGAGGCGAATTCCCGCCTCGCGGCGCTGCGCTCCGGCCAGGTCGACTGGATCGAGGTGCCGCCGCCGGATGCCATCCCAAGCCTGAAGGGGGCCGGCTTTCAGGTCGTCACCAACAGCTACCCGCATGTCTGGCCCTGGTTCTACCAGATGGGCGGCAGCACCACCCCCTTCCGCGACGTCCGCACCCGCCAGGGCCTCAATTACTGCGTCGACCGCGCCGGCCTGGTGGAGCTGCTGAACGGCACGGCGGAGCCGTCTGTCGGCTGGCTGAAGCCCTCCGACCCGCATTTCGGCTCGCCGCAGAACCGCTACGGCTTCGACCCGGCCAAGGGCCGGGCCATGCTCGCCGCGGCCGGCTTCAATGCGCAGAACCCGTTGCGCTTCAAGGTGATGATCTCGGCCAGCGGCTCCGGCCAGATGCTGCCGCTGCCGATGAACGAGTTCCTGCAGCAGAGCCTGAAGGAGGCCTGCGGAGTCGAGGTCTCCTTCGAGGTGACCGAGTGGAACACGCTCCTGACGGCGGTGCGCAGCGCGCCTGAGGCGCCGGTCCTGAACGGCGCGGTCTCGGTGAACCCCTCCTCGCCCTCCTCCGACCCGGCCGTGGCGACCCGCTACTTCCTGCAGGCCTTCGTCCCGCCGAACGGCTTCAACTGGGGCCAGTGGAACGACCCGCAATTCGAGGAGGCCTTCGCCGCCCTCGAGAATGCCCGCGACCCGGCGGCCTACTCCGCCGCCTATGCCCGCGCGCATGAGCGGCTGGTCGACAACCCGCCCTGGCTTTACATCGTCCACGACCTCAACCCGCGGGCGATGTCGCGCCGGGTGCGCGGGTTCACGTCAGCGCAGTCCTGGTTCCAGGACCTGGTGACGGTGGACCTGCAGTAGATCCCCACGACAACGCTGCGCCTTGCCGCGGGGGCCCCGGTCGGTGCCTCCTTCCCAGCACCGTCCATCCCTTCCGCGGCTTTGCCGCGGAAGGGTTCTCCCTGCGGAGCGAGCCTTGTCCACCCCGTCGCGGCGGGCGGATCATGGCGGCGGGAAGGAGCCTTGCCGCCATGATCCTGCTGCCGACCAAGGGGCGCCGCGCATGATCGGCGCTCTCGCCACCCTGCTCTCCTGCCAGCTTGCCGGCGAGGTTCTCGCCCGCGCGCTGCACCTGCCCGTCCCCGGCCCGGTGATCGGCATGGCGCTGCTCTTCGCCGGCCTGCTGCTGCGCGGCCGCGAGGCGCCGCCCGCCCTCGACGCCACGGCCGATGCGCTGCTCGGCAATCTCGGCCTGCTCTTCGTCCCAGCCGGCGTCGGGGTGATGCTCTACCTGCCGCTGCTGGCGCGGGACTGGGCGCCGCTCAGCCTCGGCGTCCTGGTCGGGACGCTGGCGGCCATCGCCTTCACCGGCCGCCTCGCGCAATGGCTGCTGCGCGGCCGATGAACGAGCTCGGTGAGATCTGGGTCTACCTGGCGCGGGAGCCGCTGGCCGCCCTGGCCGCGACGCTGCTCGCCTGGCTCGGCGCGCTCCGGCTGCAGCGCCTCTGCCGGCGGCATCCGCTGGCCAACCCGGTGCTCTTCGCGGTGCTGATCCTGGCCGCGGGGCTGCTGCTGAGCGGCGTCGACTACGGCCGCTACTTCGAGGGGGCGCAGTTCGTCCACTTCCTGCTCGGCCCGGCGACCGTCGCGCTGGCCGTGCCGCTGCACCGGCAATGGGCCGCCGTCCGCCGCTCGGCCCTGCTCGCCGCGCTCTCCGTCGTTACCGGCGGGCTCTTCGCCGCGGCGGTCGGCGTCGGCATCGCGCTCGCCCTCGGCGCCTCGCCGGAAGTTGTCGCCTCGCTCGCCCCGCGCTCCGTCACCACCCCCGTCGCCATGGGCATCGCCGAGCGGATCGGCGGGCTGCCCTCGCTGACCGCGGCCCTCGTCATCGCCAGCGGCATCACCGGCGCGGCGCTTGGGCCCCTGGTGCTCGACCTCGCCCGAGTCGCGGACATGCGCGCGAGGGGACTCGCCATCGGGACTGCATCGCATGGCATCGGCACGGCCCGCGCGCTCTCCGTCAGCGCTGCCGCAGGGGCCTTCAGCGGCCTCGCGATGGGACTGAATGCCCTGGCGACCGCCCTCCTGCTGCCCCTGCTGTGGCATGCGCTCGCCGGTTGAGACCGAAACGAGGCTTTTCCACAGGATTCACAGGAGTCACGACCGGCCAGAACTTGTGGCGGCCCTGCGCGATATCCTACCGTATCTAGTGGGTGGCCACATCTGGTAGGCCGGGGCAGGGGAGGACCACATGGAGTGGACGGCAGAGGCTATCGACCAACTCCGCGCCTACTGGGCGGAGGGTCACTCCACCGCCGAGATCGGCCGGCGCATGGGCATCTCGAAGAATGCAGTCGTCGGCAAGGCCCACCGTCTGAACCTCGATGCCCGGCCCAGCCCGATCCGCCGCGAGACCGAAGGCGGCGAGCGCCCGGCCGCGCAGCCCCGCCGCACCACGCCGCCGGCCCGCGAGGCCGCACCGCTCCGCCGCCTGGAGCAGCCGGCTGCGCCGCCCGCCGCCGTGGTCCGCCACTTCCCGCGCGCCGCGGCGCGGACCTGCTGCTGGCCGCTCGGCGAGCCGGGGACGCCGGAATTCCGCTTCTGCTCGGGCGATGCGCTGACCGGCAAGCCCTACTGCCAGGAACACGCCGCCGTCGCCTATGTGAAGGCCCGCGACCGGCGGGAGGATGCGGCCTAGACCCCCAAGACAACGCTTCGCGTCGCCGCGGGGGCCGATGAGCCACCGAATGCCGGGCGCATCGCATTCCTGCCACGGCGACGCCGCGGCGGGGTCCTTCCCGGTTGCCAGCGGGTGGCGCCGGGGCGATCCTGACGGGATGTCCATCCTTCCCGCCCGATGAGCGGCTGGCTCGCCGGGCTTCTGCTGCAGGTCGCAGCGCTCGCCGTCTTCGTCTGCATGGACACGCTGCTGAAGGTGATGACCGCCTTCTACGCCGTGCCGCAGCTGATGTGGGCCCGCTTCCTCTTCAGCCTGCTCGCCGTTGCCCTCGTCTTCCGCCTCACCATGCGCCGGCTGCCCTGGCGCTCCCGCGCGCCATGGCTGCAGGCCTGGCGCAGCCTCATGCTGACCGGCGCCAACCTGATGTTCTCCTCGGCGCTGCCCTACCTGCCGCTTGCCGACGCGACGGCCATCGGCTTCGCCTCCCCGCTGCTGACCGTGGCGCTGGCCGCCCTCTGGCTGCGCGAGCGCGTCAGCGCTCGGCGCTGGGCCGGCGTCGCCATCGGCCTCGGGGGCGTGATGCTGGCGCTCCGCCCGCCCTTCCTCACCGGCGCCGAGCCGCCGCATTGGGCCGCCATCCTGCCGCTCGGCACGGCCTGCATGTTCGCCGTCTACCAGATCCTGACCCGCAGGCTGGCCGCGATCGACGACCCGCGGACCACCATCCTGCATACCGGCTTCGCCGGCTGCGTGGTGACCAGCCTCGTGCAGCCCCTCTTCTGGACCTGGCCGCCGCTCGGCCACTGGCCGCTGCTGATGCTGCTCGGCCTGTTCGGCGCGCTCGGCCATGGGCTACTGGTGCTGGCCTATGCCCGCGCCCCGGTCAGCCTGCTGGCGCCGCTCTCCTATACCCAGCTGATCTGGGCCAGCCTCTCCGGCATCCTCGTCTTCGGCGACTGGCCGGATGGCTGGACCCTGCTCGGCGGCCTGGTCATCGCCCTCGGCGGCATCCTCGTCGCCCTGCCGGACCGAAGGCCGGCCTGATCAATCAACAGCGGTTTCTTCGGGAACCCTCGGCGCCGGCCCCCGCTTGCGTCCCAGTCCTGCTTGGTCTAGCGCAGGAACCTCGACTGAGGAGAGCCGGGTCATTTCGCACGCCAGGCTGGAACAGCCCCATCACAAGCCGATCGACCGTGACCCGCATCCGCGGACGGCACTGGATGCCGGCGCCGTGCGGGATGCCTATCGCCGCTGGGCCGGCGTCTATGACGAGGTCTTCGGCGGCGTCTCCGGCGCCGGCCGGCGCCGCGCCGTCGCTGCCGCCAACCGCCTGCCCGGCACCAAGGTGCTGGAGGTCGGCGTCGGCACCGGCCTCGCCCTGCCGCTCTACGAGAAGCACAAGCAGGTGGTCGGCATCGACCTGTCGAGCGACATGCTCCGCCGCGCCCATGACCGCGTCGCCAACGAGCGCCTGCGCAACGTCACCGGCCTGCTCGAGATGGATGCCGAGTCCATGGCCTTCGAGGATGGCAGCTTCGACATCGCCGTCGCCATGTTCACCGCGACCGTGGTGCCCGATGCCCGCCGCCTCTTCCGCGAGATGCGCCGCGTCGTGCGGCCGGGCGGCGAGCTGCTCTTCGTCAACCACTTCGCCGCCGAGGGCGGCCTCCGCTGGTGGGCGGAGCGGACGCTGGCGCCGCTCTCCCGCGTGCTCGGCTGGCACCCGGACTTCGCCCTGACCGACCTGCTGGACGACCCGCGCCAGGCGGCCGAGATCGAGGCCTGCCCGCCCTTCGGGCTCTTCACCCTGGTGCGCGTGCCGAACCCCGGCTGACCGCCGCGCAGGCGAGCCGCGGCCTGACCCCGCCGCCGCCGCGCCTGATGACCAGCGCCGGCTGCCGCCCCGCCGCGCAGAGCCCGGCGAGGTTCCGGGCGGGGAGGGGCACGCTGCCGCCATGGGCGAAGGCCGCCCCGAGCCGCGCCATCACCACCCGCTGCTGGTACCCCGCGCCCCGCTCCGGATCGCCGGAATGATACTGCGCGATGGCATCCGCCCAATTCCCCGTCCGCGCCCGCAGCTCCTGCAGGAAGCGCACCGCGTAGCGGACATTGGCCGCCGGGTCGAAGCCCTCCGCCACGCCGGGGAAGGCCTCGGGATGGTGCAGCAGGTTCACCTGCATGCAGCCGATATCGACCGAGCGCTGCCCGCGCGCGAGCAGGCCGGAGACCGCGGCGACCGCGGCCTCCCGCGTCGGCTCGGCATGGCCCTCGCCCGCGGCATTCCAGCTCCAGGGCCAGGGCTCGAACCGGCCGGTGCCCGGCTCGCCCCGCCCGGTCTCGACGAGGGCGATGGCCAGCAGAAGGCCGGGCGGCAGGCCGGAGCCGCGCTCGGCGGCGGCGATGGCGCGGCGGCAGGCCAGCCAGGAGTCCTCCTGCGCCCGGGCCGGGCCGGCGGCGAGGAGGATCAGGCAGAGGGCGATCCAGCGCATCGCTCGAGCCTAGCCCGCCACGAACCCCCAGAGCAGCTTGAGGTTCATCCCCACGATCACCACCGTGCAGGCCCAGCCCAGCACCACCTGCCAGCGCGGCGCCGCCTGCGCGCCCAGCCGCTCCCGGTCCGCGGCGAACATCATCAGCGGGATCACGGCGAAGGGCAGCTGCAGGCAGAGCACCACCTGGGAGAAGACCAGCAGCTCCGCCGTGCCGCTCTCACCATAGAGCCAGGTGACGATCACGGCCGGGACGATGGCGATCAGCCGCGTCACCAGCCGCCGCAACACCGGCGACAGCCTCAGGCCCAGAAAGCCCTCCATCACCACCTGCCCGGCCAGAGTCGCGGTGACAGTGGCGTTCAGCCCGCAGGCCAGCAGCGCCACGGCGAAGAGGGTGGCGGCCATCGCCGTGCCCACCATCGGCGCCAGCAGCTCATAGGCCTCCTGGATTTCGGCGACCTCAGTGCGCCCGCCGGCATGGAAGACCGCCGCCGCGGTGATGAGGATCGCCGAGTTCACCAGCAGCGCGAGCGTCAGCGCCACGGTGCTGTCGATGGTGGCGAAGCGTATGGCCTCCCGCCGGTCCGCCACGCCCTCGCCATAGGCCCGCGACTGCACCACGGCCGTGTGCAGGTAGAGGTTGTGCGGCATCACCGTCGCCCCGAGGATGCCGATAGCAATGTAGAGCTGGGTCTCGTTCGTTAGGATGGAGGCGCTCGGCAGGTAGCCGCCGAGCACCGCCGCCCAGTCCGGCTGGGCGAGCACCATCTGCGCCGCGAAGCAGCCGAAGACGAGGACCATGAGCCCCGCCACCAGCGCCTCCAGCCAACGCACGCCCCGGTGCTGCAGCCAGAGGATCAGCAGCGCGTCGAGCGCGGTCAGCACCACGCCGACCAGCAGCGGCAAGCCGAAGAGCAGGTTGAGGGCGATCGCCGTACCGATCAGCTCGGCGAGGTCGGTGGCACAGATGGCGATCTCCGCCAGCGCCCAAAGCACGAGGTTGACCGGGCGGGGGAAGCGGTCCCGGCAGAGCTGCGCCAGGTCCCGGCCGGTGGCGATGCCGATCCGCGCGCAGAGCGCCTGCAGCAGCATCGCCATCAGCGAGGAGGCGAGCGCCACCGTGAGCAGCGTGTAGCCGAAGGCCGAGCCGCCGGCGAGGGCGGTCGCCCAGTTGCCCGGATCCATGTAGCCGACGGCGATGAGGTAGCCGGGCCCGACGAAGGCGCCGAGCCGCCGCAGCCAGCCCGCGGCATGGGGGATGCGGACGCTGGCATGCATCTCCGCTAGGCTGAGATCGGCCGGCGGCGGCTTCAACATGCGGCCATTCCCGCACGGATGGCTGAACAGGTCTTCAACTGTTCAAAGGTTCCTTGTTTTTCAGTGGGTTATCCGTTACCACCCAGTTGCGCTCGCGATGCTTTCCTGTCAAGGCATGAGAGCAGGGGTGAGGGCAGATGCGCGGACGAATCCGGATCGGCGACGACCAGGTGGTCGAATTGGCGGAAATGTTCCGCCTGATGAGCGACCCGACGCGGCTCAAGATCATCCTCGCCTGCCTCGACGCCCCGGCGGCGGTGGGCGAGATGGCGGAGCGCCTCGGCATCTCCGCCTCCCTCGTCTCGCACCACCTGCGCCTGCTGCGCGCCGCGCGCCTGCTGCAGGCGGACCGGCGCGGCCGCCAGGTCTTCTATGCGGTGATGGACGAGCATGTCCGCTCCATGCTGTCCGACATGGTGGACCATGTCGCCGAGGTCGATGCCGAGGCCGAAGCTGCGCCTTGACCCCGGACCCTCCGCGCGGACTTGCGGATCGCCGGCGGAGCCTCACTTGTGCGTTGCGGTGCAGGGCGACTATGGTCCGGCCGCGTCGCCTCAGCGCCCTCCGGGCGCGGCGATGCGTCGGCTGGCCAGTCCGGCCGGCGGGGACCTTTCTCAGGCGGTGCGCACGGCGCGCGCGGCGGGCGGGACACGGGATGCAGCGGGTGATCGGTCAGGGGTTCGGGTGGGCATCGAGGCTGGCGCTGGCCGCCCTGCTCGCGCTGGGTGGCGCCATGGGCACGGCCCTGGCGCAGGATAATCGCGCCTCCGGCGGGGTGGTCGGCGAAACCCACTCCAATCTCGGCGCCCCCATCCCCTGGGGCACCGGCCTGCAGCCGGCCGGCGGCCCGGTGAAGGAGGCGATCCACGACTTCAACACCCTGGTGCTGTGGATCATCGTCGCCATCACCGTCTTCGTCATGGCGCTGCTGGGCTACTGCATCTGGCGCTTCCGCGCCTCGGCCAACCCGACGCCCTCGCGCACCAGCCACAACACGATCCTCGAGATCGCCTGGACGGTGGTGCCGGTGCTGATCCTGCTGGTGATCGCCATCCCCTCCTTCCGCCTGATCTATTACGAGGACCGGGCGCGGGATGCGGACCTGACGATCAACGTCCAAGGCCGCCAGTGGTACTGGCACTATGCCTATCCGGACAACGGCGACTTCGCCTTCGACAGCCGCCCGATCCCGGACGAGGACCTGAAGCCCGGCCAGCCCCGCAACCTCGCGGTGGACGAGCCCCTGGTCATCCCCGTCGGCGCCAATATCCGCGTGCTGACGACGGGCCAGGACGTGATCCACAGCTTCTTCGTCCCCTCGCTCGGCGTGCAGAAATATACGATCCCCGGCCGGACGCTGGAGACCTGGTTCCGCGCCGATGCCCCCGGCGTCTATTACGGCCAGTGCAACCAGATCTGCGGGACCAACCACTGGTTCATGCCGATCATGGTCCGTGCCGTGCCGCAGGCCGAGTTCCAGGCCTGGGTCGAGGAGGCCAAGAAGAAGTACGCGGCGAATGACGGCGCCCCGGCCGAGGCCGGCACCCGCGTCGCCGAGCTGAGCCGCTAGGCGGCTGACCCTTTCATCCAGAGGCGGATCCATGGCGCACGCCACAGACGCACATCACGACGGCCACCACGACCACGCCCCCGGCTTCGTCGCGCGCTGGCTGTTCAGCACCAACCACAAGGACATCGGCACCCTCTATCTCATCTTCTCGGTCTTCGCCGCGACCATCGGCGTGGCCCTGTCGATGTTGATGCGGATGGAGCTGCAGCAGCCCGGTCTGCAATTCTTCGGCAGCGGCCAGGCCTGGAACACGGTGGTCAGCGCCCATGGCCTGATCATGGTCTTCTTCGTCATCATGCCGGCGCTGATCGGCGGCTTCGGCAACTGGTTCGTCCCGCTGATGATCGGCGCGCCGGACATGGCCTTCCCGCGGATGAACAACATCAGCTTCTGGCTGCTGGTCCCGGCCTTCCTGCTGCTCGGCGCCAGCATGTTCATCGGCGAGGGCGCCGGCGCGGGCTGGACGATCTACACCCCGCTCTCCGACAGCGCCTACCACCCGGGCCCGTCGATGGACCTCGCGCTCTTCGCGCTGCACCTCGCCGGTGCGAGCTCGATCATGGGCGCGGCGAACTTCATCACGACCATCTTCAACATGCGCGCCCCGGGCATGACGCTGCACAAGATGCCGCTCTTCGTCTGGGCCATGCTGATCACCGCCTTCCTGCTGCTGCTGGCGGTGCCGGTGCTGGCGGGCGCCATCACCATGCTGATCACCGACCGCAACTTCGGCACGGCCTTCTTCAAGCCCGAGGGCGGCGGCGACCCGGTGCTGTTCCAGCACCTGTTCTGGTTCTTCGGCCACCCCGAAGTCTACATCATGATCCTGCCGGGCTTCGGCATCGTCAGCCACGTCGTCTCGACCTTCAGCCGCAAGCCCGTCTTCGGCTATCTCGGGATGGCCTATGCGATGACGGCGATCGGCGTGGTCGGCTTCGTGGTCTGGGCGCACCACATGTTCACCAGCGGAATCGACGTGGACACGCGGGCCTACTTCATGGCCGCGACCATGGTCATCGCGGTGCCGACGGGCATCAAGATCTTCTCCTGGATCGCCACCATGTGGGGCGGCTCGCTCGACCTCAGGACGCCGATGCTCTTCGCCATTGGCTTCATCTTCCTTTTCACGGTCGGCGGCGTGACAGGCGTGAAGCTGGCGAATGCCAGCGTCGACGTCATCCTGCACAACACCTACTACGTCGTGGCGCACTTCCACTACGTGCTGTCGCTCGGCGCCGTCTTCTCGATCTTCGCCGGCTTCTACTACTGGATCGGTAAGATGAGCGGGAAGCCCTACCCCGAGTTCTGGGGCAAGGTGCATTTCTGGATGCTCTTCATCGGCGCCAACCTGGTGTTCTTCCCGCAGCACTTCCTGGGCGCCCAGGGCATGCCGCGCCGCTACCCGGACTACCCGGACGCCTTCTGGGGCTGGAACCTGGTCTCCTCGCTCGGCTCCTATGTCGCCGGCGCCTCGATGCTGGTCTTCTTCTATGTCTGCTGGAAGACCCTGACCTCGAAGGAGCACCTGGCCGACAACTACTGGGGCGAGGGGGCGACCACCCTCGAGTGGCAGGTGAGCAGCCCGCCGCCCTTCCACACCTTCGAGGAACTGCCGCAGGTCCGCTGAGGCAGCTCCTAGCGACGGAAAGCGCCATATCCCGGCACCCGGGGTGTGGCGTTTTCCTTTATGAGGCCCTACATCGCCCCCATGAGCGACGTCACCGCAGCAGCCCCCCAGCAGGACCTGTCCGAAGTCCGCGACTGGGTAGCCCTTCTCAAGCCGCGCGTCATCTCGCTGGTGGTGCTCACCGGCGTCTGCGGGCTGCTCGTCGCCCCGGGCCACCTCCACCCGACGCTCGCCATAGCCGCGGTGCTCTGCATCGCGCTCGGCGCCGGCGCCTCGGGCGCCATCAACATGTGGTACGACCGCGACATCGATGCGGTGATGCGCCGCACCCAGAACCGGCCCATCCCCGCCGGGCGGATCGAGCCGGGGGCGGCGCTCTGCTACGGCGTCGGCCTCGCCGTCGCCTCCGTCCTCATCATGGGGCTCGCCACCAACTGGGCCGCGGCGGGCGTGCTGGCGCTCTCCATCGCCTTCTACGTCTTCGTCTACACCGCCTGGCTGAAGCGGCGGACCTCGCAGAACATCGTCATCGGCGGCGCGGCCGGCGCCTTCCCGCCGGTGATCGGCTGGGCGGCGGTCACCGGCGACGTGACGCTGGCGCCGATGATTCTCTTCGCCATCATCTTCTTCTGGACGCCGCCGCATTTCTGGGCGCTCAGCCTCTTCGCCCATGCCGATTACGAGAAGGTCGGCGTGCCGATGCTCCCCGTCACCCATGGCGCGCGGGAAACGCGGAAGCAGGTCCTGGTCTACACCATCCTCCTCCTGCCGCTGACGCTGCTGCCGACGCTGCTCGGCTTCGCCGGCTGGCTTTACGCGGCGGCGGCCGTGTTGCTCGGCGCCGAGTTCCTGCGCCATGCCATCGCCGTCTGGCGCGACAGGCAGGACGAGACCGGGCGCAGCCTCACCGGCGACAAGCCGGCCAAGAAGGCCTTCCGCTACTCGCTTCTCTACCTGGCTCTGCTCTTCGTCGCGCTGGCCGCCGACAAGGCGCTGCTCGGATGATGACGCCCGAGCAGCGCTTCGATCTCGACCGCCGGCGCCGGCAGAAGAACTGGGCCGTGCTCGGGGTGCTTGTCCTGCTCGTGGTGCTGTTCTTCGCCATCAGCACCGCCCGCGTATTGAGGGGCTGATCCCATGACGCCTGCCGAGACCCTTCGCCGCCGCAACCGCCGCCTCGGCCTCGTGGTCGGCGGCGGCGTCGCCTGCATGGTCGGCCTCGCCTTCGCCTCGGTGCCGCTCTACACCATGTTCTGCCAGGTGACCGGCTACAACGGCACGGTGCAGACCGGCGGGCCGGCCGCGCCGGGCGCCACGGCCGATGCCGGGGCGGTGACCGTCCGCTTCAATGCCAATACCCATCCCGGCCTGCCCTGGCGCTTCGCCCCGGAGGCGGCGAGCGTCTCGCTCCGCCTCGGCGAGGAGGGGATGGGCTTCTACCGTGCCGAGAACCTCGCCGACCGTCCGGTCACTGGGGTCGCCACCTACAATGTGACGCCCGAGGTGGTGGGCAAGTATTTCCACAAAACCGCCTGCTTCTGCTTCAACGAGCAGACGCTCGAGCCCGGGCAGAGGGTCGACATGCCGCTCAGCTTCTGGGTCGATCCCGCCATCGCCAGCGACCCGAACACGCGGGGCATCCGCACCGTCACCATCAACTACACCTTTTTCCGCACCCTCGACGACGCCGCCCGCTCCGGCGCGTTGGCCAATGCCGGGACGCATGTCGGACCGGCCCGGACCACCACCGAGTAGCCGCCTCGGGGCTTGAAAACGGCCGGCTTTTGAGGATTGATGCGCCCCGACCGGCGGGGCCCTCCCGCACGATACCAGGACGCGCAATGGCCAGCCCCACCGACATGACGGCGACCGCGGAACCCGCGCCGCTCCACAAGCACCCCTACCACCTGGTCGATCCCTCGCCCTGGCCGCTGGTCGGCGCCTTCGCCGGCGGCGCCTTCGTGCTCGGCATCATCCTGCTGGCGCATTACGGCATCCACTGGATGCTCTATCTCGGCGTCGCCGGCCTGCTCGCCACCATGTTCTTCTGGTGGCGCGACGTCATCCGCGAGTCCCGCACGCCGGGCATGCACACCCCGATCGTGCGCATCGGCCTGCGCTACGGGATGATGCTGTTCATCGCCTCGGAGGTGATGTTCTTCGTCGCCTTCTTCTGGGCCTATTTCCACTACGCGCTCTACCCGCAACATGTCTCGGGCGCGGTGGAGGCGATCTGGCCGCCCAAGGGCATCCTCACCTTCGACCCCTTCGGCCTGCCCTTCCTGAACACGATGATCCTGCTGCTCTCGGGCTGCACGGTCACCTGGGCGCATCACGGCCTGCTGCACAACGACCGCAAGTCGCTGATCACCGGCCTAGCGCTGACCGTGGTGCTCGGCCTCTCCTTCACCATGTTCCAGGTGATCGAGTATGCCGAGGCGCCCTTCAAGTTCACCGGCGGCGTCTATCCCTCGACCTTCTTCCTGGCGACCGGCTTCCACGGCTTCCATGTGATGGTCGGCACCACCTTCCTGATCGTCTGCCTGGTCCGCGCGCTCCGCGGCCACTTCACCCCGAACCGGCATTTCGGCTTCGAGGCAGCGGCCTGGTACTGGCATTTCGTGGACGTGGTCTGGCTCTTCCTCTTCGTCTGTATCTACTTCCTCGGCGCGGGCGAGATCGCCCAGCACTGAGGCCGGAGGGTCTCGGGCCGGGGCCGCCGTCCGCAAGCGCGGCGGCGGCCCTTTCCTTTTGGCAGCACCCCGATCCGCCCCCATATCGGTGAGCGATGCGCCGCTTCCTCCTCCCCATCCTCGCCAGCCTGCCGGTCCTGGCCGCGCTGGTCGCACTCGGCACCTGGCAGGTCCATCGCCTGCACTGGAAGCTCGACATCCTCGCCCGCATCGCGGCCGCCGAGGCCGGGCCGCCGGTGCCGCTCGCAGGTGTCCCACCGCCCTATACCAAGGTCGTGGCCACCGGCCGCTTCGACCATGAGCGGGAGGTGCTGGTCGGCATCGAGCTGCGCGGCACCACCCTCGGCGGTCATCTGGTCACGCCGCTGCTCCGCGCGGATGCCCCGCCGCTGCTGGTCAACCGCGGCTGGGTGCCGATGGAGCGCAGCCAGGGCATCGCCCGGCCCGAGGGGGAGGTCGCCGTCACCGGCTATGTCCGCGCGGCCGATACCCGCGACTGGAACTCGCCGCGCGACGACCTGCCGGCCCGCCGCTTCTACGTCTTCGACCCGGGCGTGATCGGCGCCGCGCTCGGCCTGCCGCCGCCCGCCCCCTTCGGCCTGGTCGCCCTCGCCGCACCGGGGGCCGGCGTGGCGACCCTCCCGGCCGCCGCGCGCAGCCTGCCGCGGCCGGACAATCCGCATCTCGGCTATGCCATCACCTGGTATGGCCTTGCCGCCGCCCTGGTCGGGGTCCTGGCCGCCTTCCTCCTCCGCAACCGCCGGGAGCATGCCGCATGAGCCGCCCCGCCTATGCCCGCCTCGCCACCCGCTTCGCCCGCATCGCGGCACTCGGCGAGGCCAGCGCCATGCTGCACTGGGATGCGAGCGCGATGATGCCCCCCGGCGGCGGCGCCGCCCGCGGCGAGCAGCTGGCGACCCTCGCCGGGCTCCGCCACGAACTGCTGACCGCCCCGGAGGTCGCCGAGGAGCTGGCTGCCGCCTCGGCCGAGGGCGAGTGGGAGGAGGCCAACCTCGCCCTCATGCGCCGCGCCCATCGCCGCGCGACGGCCCTCCCGACGGCGCTGGTGGAGGCGGCCGAGCGCGCCAACGCCGCCTGCGAGAAGGTCTGGCGCGGCGCCAAGGCCCGCTCCGACTTCGCCCTGGTCCGCCCGCATCTGGAGGAGGTCGTCCGCCTCCAGCGCGAGACGGCGGCCGCACTTTCCTCGGTTCTCGGCCTTTCGCCCTACGACGCGCTGATGGACGGCTACCAGCCCGGCATCGCCTCCGCCGATGTCGAGCCCGTCTTCGCCGCCTATGAGGGCTTCCTCGCCGAGGCGCTGCCCCGGGCCGAGGCCCTCCAGGCCGCCCGCGGTACCCCGCAGCCGCTGCCCGGCCCCTTCCCGGTGGAGATCCAGCGCCGCCTCTGCCGCGGCCTCTCCGCCCGTCTCGGCCTCGACTACGACCATGCCCGGCTCGACGAGAGCCTGCACCCCTTCTGCGGCGGCACGCCGACCGACATCCGCATCACCACCTTCTACAGCGAGGCGGAGGTCGGCAAGGCGCTGATGGGCGTGATCCACGAGACCGGCCATGCGCTCTACGAGGCAGGCCTGCCCGCCGCCTGGGCCCGCCAGCCGGTCGGCGAGGCCGCCGGCATGGCCGCCCATGAATCGCAGAGCCTGCTGATGGAGATGCAGGCCTGCCGGTCGGATGCCTTCCTCGCCTTCCTCGGCGGCGAGCTGCATGCGGCCTTCGGCGGCGACCCGGCGCCCTATGCGACCGCCAACCTCGCCCGCCTCTGGCGCCGCGTCTCCCGCGGCTTCATCCGCGTCGATGCGGATGAGCTGACCTATCCTGCCCATGTCATCCTCCGCTTCCGCCTCGAGCGGGCGATGATCGCGGGCGAGCTGGCCGTCGCCGACCTCCCCGGCGCCTGGGCCGAGGGCTTCACCCACCTGCTCGGCCTCGCCCCGCCCGACGACGCCCAGGGCTGCCTGCAGGACATCCACTGGCATGACGGCGCCTTCGGCTACTTCCCGAGCTACACCCTCGGCGCCATGGCTGCCGCCCAGCTGATGGGTGCCGCCCGCCGCGCCCTGCCCGACCTCGACCAGTCGCTGGCCGAGGGCGAGATGGCGCCGCTGCTCGGCTGGCTGCGCGCCCATGTCCACGGCCATGGCTCCCGCCTCGGCTTCCAGGACCTGCTGCGGGCGGCGACCGGCAAGCCGCTCGACCCGGCCGACTTCATGGCCCATCTGCGCGGCCGCTACCTGCAATAGCGGCGGGATGACCCGCAACCACGCCCTCGACAGCCTGCGCGGGCTGGCGGCGCTGGCCGTGGCGCTCGGCCATTGCGTCCTCGCCGTCACCGGCCAGGGCGCCTGGGCGCTGCGCCTCGCCGACTTCCCGGGCGCCGACCCGGCCGCCATCCTCGCCCGCCTCGCCTATGTGGCGTTCCCGAGCGATGCGGCGGTGCTGCTATTCTTCGCCCTCAGCGGCCATGTGCTCTGGGCCGCCTGCGCCCGCCACCCCGGCGGCCTGCTGGGCGGGCTGCCGGACTGGACGCTCGCCCGGCTCTACCGCCTGCTCCCCGTCGCCATGGCGAGCGCCCTGCCGCTCGGCCTGCTCGCCGGGGCGGAGGCCGGCCGGCTGGTCGGCAACATGCTGCTGCTGCGCACGGACCTCAACGGCCCCGCCTGGTCGCTGCAGGTGGAGATGGTGGCGAGCCTTGGCCTCTTCCTCGTCCATCGGCTGGCGGGCGGGCGGGGCAGGGGCCTCGCCCTCGCCTTCGCCCTCTCGGTGCTGCTGCTGCCGCTGCTGCGTGGGCCGCTGCCGATGGCGGTCTATTTCCCCGTCTTCCTCGGCGGGGCGCTGATCGCGGACCTGCCCGCCCGGCTCTGGCGCGGCGCGGTGCCCTGGCTCGGCCTCGCCGGCCTGCTGCTGGGCAGCCTGGGCCTCGGCCGCGGCGGGCTCGGCCGCGTCGTCGAGTCGCTGGGCGCGGTGCTGGTGGTCGGCGCCGTCGCCCATCGCCGCCCGGCCTGGCTGCTGCATCCGGTGCTGCTCTTCCTGGGCCGGATCAGCTACCCCTTCTACCTGTCGCACAGCCTCGGCCTGACGCTCGCGGCTCCGCTGGCGATCGGGTTTACCGCGCTCGGCGCCGCCGGGCAGGTGCTGGCCTTCGCCCTGCTCTCCCTCGCCGTCGCCATCCCCGTGGCCTGGCTGCTGCACGTCGCGGTGGAGGCGCCGCTGATGCGGGCCCGGCCGCGCCTGCCCGCCGCCCCGCCGGCCAAACATCTAGCTTCCTAGCTATCCGCGCCCGGTCTAGCCTTGCGCCATGCGGGACGGCTCAACGCTTGCCCATACCCAGTGGCGGCTCGGCATCAGCATCGCGCAGATCGCGCGGCGCTGGCGGGGGCGGCTCGACGCCCGCATCGCCGATTTCGGGCTGACCGAGGCACGCTGGCTCGCCCTCCTGACCCTCTCGCGCTGCGGGGACGGGCTGACCCAGAAGGACCTCGCCAACCGGCTGCTGATCGAGGGGCCGACCCTGGTCCGCACCCTCGACTGGCTGGAAGGCGAGGGGCTGGTCGAGCGCCGCAGCTCCGCCCAGGACCGCCGCGCCAAGACCCTGCACCTGACCGAGCGCGCCCTGCCGCTGATCCAGCGCATCGAGGCCGCGGCGACGCTGGTCCGCGCCGAGATCCTGGCCGGCATCCCGGAGGAGGACCTCGCCGCCTGCCTCGCCGTGCTGGAGCGGGTGGCGACCGGCCTCGCTACGCCCCCGGCCGGCGGCTGACGCGCACCGCCGCCTCGTTCCGCCGTAGCGGCGGCAGGGTCCAGGGCGGGTCGTAGAACCAATCGAAGGCCTCGCCCTCCGCCTGCCAGGGCCCGGCGGCGAGCGCCGCCAGCAGCCGCGCCCGCGCGGCGGCGGCCGCCTTGGCATTCGGCACCCCGGCATAGCGCAGCACGGCGACCCGCTCGCCCGGAACGCTGGCGATGGTGACGCGCCCGTCCTCCGGCACCGGCGCCGCCTCCGCGCTCGGGATCGAGGCGGGCAGGAAGAAGCGGATCACCCAGCCCCCCGCCGCCGGCGACTGCCCGACCGGCGCGGTCATGGCGATCCGCTCCGGCGCCTGGGCCACCGGCGCCGTCATGGCGATCCGCGCCTGGCCCCGGTTGCCGCCGAAGATGTAGCGGGCGAGCCGGCGGAACCCCTCCTGCCGCGCCGCCTCCTCGCTCCCGGCTGCAACCAGCGTCTCAGCCGCCACGCGAGGGGCATAGTCGCGGATCTCCACCTCGCCGAGCTGCCCCGCCACGGAGAAGCGCGGCTCTTCCGTCCCCGACCTCACGCCGAAGACCGAACAGGCCCCGAGCAGTAGGCCCGAGGCAGCCGACAGCACGCGTCCGAGCATGGCAGTGGACCCTCCATCACCCGTCCGATCTGGGGGCGGGCTGCGGAAGCGCCATGCCCCAGGCCACCCGTACCGCCGGCAGCTCCACGAGCTCGGCCCGGTCGAGCCAGCCCTCGACCGGCCCCGTCCAGGCCTCGGCCGCCGCGCCCAGGGCCGCCCCGCCCGGAAGCCGCCCCTCAAGGCTCAGCGTCACATGCGGCACCCAGGCGCCGAGGCGGTAATGCGGATGGCATCCGCAGTCGCCGAGCGCCCGATGCAGCGCCGCATGCCGGGCGAGCAGCGCCTCGGTCACCACCGGCACCGCCCAGACCACCGACGGCGTGCCAGGAAATACCGCCAGCCCGGCGAGCGCGAGCGGCATCGCATCCCATCCCGCCATGAGGGCCAGCGCCTCCTGCGGCACCGCCTGCGCGGCGAGCGCCAGGGTAATGTGCGGCGGATAGGGCGGGGGCCGCGCCGCCTCGCCCTCTGCCCGGAGCAGCGCCGCCCGCAAGCCCTCCACCCGCCGCGCCGCTGCCCCGTCGAGGCGCAAGGTCACCGCCCAGGCCATCGCCCTACTCCACCCGAAGTGCCGCCCCGGCCGCCAGCGGCGCCAGCGGCAGCGCCGCAGCGACCAGCGCCCCGAGCAGCAGCAGATAGGGCCGCGCCTCCAGCCCCGCGGCCGCCGCCTCGATCCCCGCCGCGCCGAAGATGGCGGCCGGGATGGCGAGCGGCAGCACCAGCAGCGGCAGCAGTACCCCGCCGCGCCGCGCGCCCAGCGTCAGCGCCGCCCCCGCCGTCCCCAGCAGCGACAGGAACCCCGTCGCCAGGCCGAGCGCCGCCATCGCCGCCGGCCAGGCCTCCGTCGCCAGGTTGAGCATGGCGCCGGCGATGGGCGTCGCCACCAGCAGCGGCAGCCCCGTCACCAGCCAATGCGCGACCGCCTTGGCCAGCGCGACCGCCGCCGCCCCCATCCCCGACAGCAGCAGCTGGTCGAGCGTCCCATCCTCCGCATCCGCGCCGAAGAGCCGGTCGAGCGGCAGCAGCGCCGCCAGCAGCCCCGCCGCCAGCAGGGCCCCGGGCGCCAGCCGCGCCAGCGCTTCCGGCGCCGGCCCGATGCCGAAGGGGAAGAGCGCGGCCACCAGGACGAAGAACAGCACCGCCGCCAGCGAATCCGCCGGATGCCGCAAGGCGAGCCGCAGCTCCCGCCCGAGCAGCGCCGCGAACCCCCTCACAGCCGCAGCTCCCGCGCGTCCGGCAGGGGCAAGGGCAGATGCGTCGCCGCCAGCACCATCCCGCCCTGCGCCCTGTGCCGCGCCAGCAGCCCCCCCAGCCGCTCCACGGAGGCCGCATCGAGCCCGACCGTCGGCTCGTCGAGCAGCCAGAGCGGCGCCGGGGCCAGGGCCAGCCGCGCCAGCGCCAGCCGCCGCTTCTGCCCGGAGGACAGCACTCGCGCCGGCAGCTCCGCGAGCGGTGCGAGCCCAAGCTGGTCGAGCGCCGCCCCCACCTCGCCGCCCCAGAGCCTGGCGAAGAAGCCGAGATTCTCCCGCGCCGTCAGCGCCGGCTTCAGCGCATCGGCATGCGAGAGGTAGCGCAGCCGCCCGGCATGCGCCGCGCGGTCGGCGAAGGCATCCACGCCCTGCCACAGCAGCCGCCCCTCCGCCGGCGCCAGCAGCCCGGCCAGCAGCCGCAGCAGGGTCGATTTCCCGGCGCCATTCTCGCCGGTCAACAGCACTGCCGCGCCCGGCTCCACCTTGAATGAAAGCCCTGCGAAGACGACTCTTTCACCACGCCGGCAGGCCAGGTTTTCCGCTTGCAGCATGGCCAGTTGCGAACCCTTCTCATCTGGCCTTGACAACCGCGGGGGCATGGACCAGCCCGCGGCAGCGTGGTTAAAACCGCCAGCCCCGCATCGCAGCATAGTCGATGCGGTTTGAGGAAAAAGGGCCCCCGCACCATGCGTATGATCGGGCAGGACAGCCTGAAGACCCGCCGCACCCTCGAGGTGGACGGCAAGACCTACAACTATTTCAGCCTGCCCGAGGCGGCCCGCTCGATCGGCGACATCGCGCGCCTGCCCTACAGCCTGAAGGTGCTGCTCGAGAACGTCCTCCGCTACGAGGACGGCCGCAGCTACACGGTCGAGGATGCGAAGTCGATCGCCGGCTGGCTTCCCGCTGGCCATTCCGACCGCGAAGTGCCCTTCCGCCCCTCCCGCATCCTGATGCAGGACTTCACCGGCGTCCCCGCCGTGGTCGATCTCGCTGCGATGCGCGACGGCATCATCGCCCTCGGCGGCGACCCGCGGAAGGTGAACCCGCTCGTCCCCGTCGACCTCGTCATCGACCACTCGGTCATGGTCGATGTCTCCGGCACGCCGCAGGCGCTCCAGAAGAACGTGGACATCGAGTTCCAGCGCAACGGCGAGCGCTACGAGTTCCTCCGCTGGGGCCAGGCCGCCTTCGACAATTTCCGCGTCGTCCCGCCCGGCACCGGCATCTGCCACCAGGTGAACCTCGAATACCTCGCCCAGGTCGCCTGGACCGCGCAGGACATCGGCGACACCTATGTCTATCCCGACAGCTGCTACGGCACGGACAGCCACACGACGATGGTCAACGGCCTCGGCGTGCTCGGCTGGGGCGTCGGCGGCATCGAGGCCGAGGCCGCGATGCTCGGCCAGCCGATCGCCATGCTCATCCCGGACGTCATCGGCTTCAAGCTGACCGGCAAGCTGCGCGAGGGCGTGACGGCCACCGACCTCGTGCTGACCGTCACGCAGATGCTGCGCAAGAAGGGCGTCGTCGGCAAGTTCGTCGAGTTCTTCGGCCCTGGCCTCGATGACCTGCCGCTCGCCGACCGCGCCACCATCGGCAACATGGCACCCGAATACGGCGCGACCTGCGGCTTCTTCCCGGTCGATGCCGTTACCATCGGCTATCTCCGCCTCTCCGGGCGCGAGGAGCACCGCATCAAGCTGGTCGAGGCCTATTGCCGCGCCCAGGGCATGTGGCGCGACAGCGGCTCGCCCGACCCGGTCTTCACCGACACGCTCGAGCTCGACATGGCGACCGTCGAGCCCTCCCTCGCCGGCCCGAAGCGCCCGCAGGACCGCGTGGCGCTGTCCAACGCCGCGACCAGCTTCGCAAAGGATCTCGCCGCCGGCACCATGGGCGTGCCCGGTGACAAGGCCACCAAGCGCGTCCCCGTCGAGGGCGCCAATTACGACCTCGGCCATGGCGACGTGGTCATCGCCGCGATCACCAGCTGCACCAACACATCGAACCCCTATGTGATGGTCGCCGCCGGCCTCGTCGCCCGCAAGGCGCGGGAGAAGGGGCTCTCGCCGAAGCCCTGGGTGAAGACCTCGCTCGCCCCGGGCAGCCAGGTGGTCACCGAGTATTTCGAGAAGTCCGGCCTGCAGTCGGATCTCGACGCCATCGGCTTCCAGACCGTCGGCTATGGCTGCACCACATGCATCGGCAACTCCGGCCCGCTGCCGGACCCGATCGTGGACGCTATCGAGAACAACAAGCTGGTCGCCGCCTCGGTGCTGTCGGGCAACCGCAACTTCGAGGGCCGCGTGCATGCCAACGTGCGCGCCAACTACCTGGCCTCACCGCCGCTGGTCGTCGCCTATGCGCTGGCTGGCACCATCACCAAGGACATCACCAAGGAGCCGATCGGCACCGGCTCGGACGGCCAGCCGGTCTACCTCAAGGACATCTGGCCGACGCAGAAGGAGGTGAACGACACCGTCCATGCCTGCGTGACGCGCGAGATGTTCCAGGGCCGCTACGGCGACGTGTTCAAGGGCCCGGCGCAGTGGCAGGCCATCCGCGTCGATGCGGACAGCGACACCTATCGCTGGAACAGCGGCTCCACCTACGTGCAGAACCCGCCCTATTTCGACGGCATGTCGGCCGACATCAAGCCGGTGACCTCGGTCCATGGCGCCCGCGTCCTGGCCGAGCTGGCGGACAGCATCACCACCGACCACATCTCGCCCGCTGGCAACATCCGGAAGTCGAGCCCGGCCGGCGAATACCTGCTGGAGCACCAGGTCCGGCAGGACGACTTCAACAGCTACGGCGCCCGCCGCGGCAACCATGAGGTCATGATGCGGGGCACCTTCGCCAATATCCGCATCAAGAACGAGATGGTCCCCGGCACGGAGGGCGGCGTCAGCAAGCACCACCCCTCGGGCAAAGTCGCGCCGATCTACGACGTGGCGATGAAGTACAAGGCCGAGGGCGTGCCGCTGGTCGTGTTCGGCGGCAAGGAATACGGCACCGGCTCGTCGCGCGACTGGGCGGCGAAGGGTACCTTCCTGCTCGGCGTGAAGGCCGTCATCGCCGAGAGCTTCGAGCGCATCCACCGCTCGAACCTGGTCGGCATGGGCGTCCTGCCGCTGGTCTTCATGAATGGCGAGGATCGCAAGAGCCTCAGCATCCAGGGCGACGAGGTGGTCGACATCCTTGGTCTCGAGCAGCTCTCGCCTCGCCAGACGCTGGACCTCGTCATCCGCCGCGCCGACGGCACCGAGACCCGCACCAAGGTCCTCAGCCGCATCGATACCGCTGACGAGGTCGAGTACTACAAGAACGGCGGCATCCTGCACTACGTGCTGCGCGGGATGGCGAAGGCGGCCTGACACTCCCCGCTTTTCGCGGGCCTTTGGAAGCTTCGGCAACCGTCCCACGGTGAAGCTGCGGGACGGCGCAGGGCACGGTAGGTTGAATGAGGGCGCGGTCCGCGGGGGGCGCGCCCTTTTCCTCGCCGGGATGCCGGCCTAGCCTCCCTCCGCACGGCCCATGGAGGCCCGAAGGAGGAAACCCGCATGACAGAGACCGCCGCCACGCGCCGCACCGCGCTGGCCGCCGGCGCCAGCCTGCTCGCCGCGCCAGCCTTTGTTCCTCGGGCGCTCGCCCAGACCGTCCCCTTTTCCGTCGGCACGGAGAAGCCCAAGCTCCAGGCGCCGCCCAACGCCACGGACTGCCACTTCCACATCTACAACGACAAGTACCCGCCCGCGCCCGGCGGCCTGCCCGCGCCCAACGCCTCGCCCGATGACTACCGCGCGCTTCAGCGCCGCATCGGCACGACGCGCGGCGTCGTCGTGCAGCCCTCGCTCTACGGCACCGACAACAGCCCGACGCTGCTGGGGATGGCCGCGCTCGGCCCCAATTTCCGCGGCGTCGCGGTGGTCAACGACAAGGTGGAGGATGCCGAGCTGCAGCGGCTGCACGCCGCCGGCATCCGCGGCATCCGCTTCAACCTGGCCCAGGCGGGTGCGACGACGCCCGGGATGATGGAGCCGCTCGCCCGCCGCATCAAACCGATGGGCTGGCACATCCAGATCAACGCGCCCGCGCCCGTCATCATGGCCCAGCGCGAGCTGTTTCAGCGCGTCGACGCCACCCTGGTCTTCGACCACTTGGCGCATGTGCCGCAGCCCACCGGCACGAGCGACCCGACCTTCGCCTTCGTCAAGTCGCTGCTGGAGAAGGGCAATGTCTGGATGAAGCTCTCCGGCGCATATATGGACACCAAGTCCGGCCCGCCCGCCTATGCCGATACCAGCGCCGTGGCCCGCGCCTTTGCCCAGATCGCGCCCGACAAGATGGTCTGGGGCAGCGATTGGCCCCACCCGACCGAGAAGCCCGACAACAAGCCCGACGACGCCGTCCTCTTCGACTTGCTCACCACCTGGGTCCCCGACGCCGCCGCCCGCCAGCGCATCCTCGTCGACAACCCCGCCCGCCTCTACGACTTCCCCCGCTCATGACGAAAAAAGGGAGCCTCACGGCTCCCTTTCGGTCTGCGCCTTCCGTGGCTTTGCCACGGAAGGATGCCAACGCGCTGCTCACCAAGCGCCCGTAAACCGGGGCCCCACGGCAACGCGCAGCGCTGTCGTGGGGATATCAGCGATCGTCCATCGCCGCGCCGATCTCGGCGCGCAGCTCGTCCTCGAGGCTCGGCTCCTCCTCGCGGACGATCTCCTCGCCGCGGGCCTGGCGCTCGGCCTCCTCCTGACTGCGTGCGACGTTGACGGTCACCGGGATATGCACCTCCGGGTGCAGCTCGACGCGCACCTTGGTGAGGCCCAGCGTCTTGATCGGCTGCTCCAGCAGTACCTGGCTGCGGGAGACGGTCAGCCCACCCTCCTTGCAGAGGTCGGCGATGTCGCGCGCCGAGACGCTGCCATAGAGGCCGCCGCTCTCACCCGCCTGGCGGATGATGGTGACGGTGAGGCCGTCCATCCGCTCGGCCACACGCTCGGCTTCCTCGCGGCGCTTGAGGTTCTGCGCCTCGAGCTGGGCACGCTGCTGCTCGAACTTCTCGAGATTCGCCTTGTTCGCGCGGATCGCCTTGCCGAGGGGGAGGAGGAAGTTGCGGGCATAGCCCGGCTTCACCTTCACCACCTCGCCCATCTGGCCGAGTTTCTCGACGCGCTGCATCAGGATGATGTCGATCATGGGTTGAACTCTCTCGTCAGCTGTTGCGCGGCGCCGGGCGCCGCCGGATTTGGTCGTAGAGGCCGAGGCCGACGAGGCCGGGGCCCATGATTTGCAGGAAGAGCAGCATCAACAGGTAGAAGCCCGCCAGCATCGCCGCCGCGCCCGGCCGGCCGCGCACCCGCGCATGCACCCCGGCGCAGCCCTGCAGGAAGAGCGGCACCAGCAGCAGCAGCAGGGCGGAGAGCGCGACCGCATCCCCGTCCTCGGGCGCCGCCAGGAAGAAGCCTGCGGCGATGGCCGGCAGCGGCAGGTACCAGCCCGGCAGCCGCACCGCGCTCCACGGGATGCGCGGCCCCTGCAGCCAGCCGCGCCGGGCGAGGAAGCGCTCCGCCCCCGCCGCATTGGCCAGCAGGGCGATGCAGGCCCAGAAGCCGATCGCCGCCGCCTTCACCCGCACCAGCTCGGCGACCAGCATCTCCTGCGCCGGCAGGCCGAGCCGGGCGAGGGCGATCTCCACCGCGCGCCGCATCGCCGGCTCCAGCCCGCCATCATCGACGAGGAAGAGCGCGGCGCAAAGCAGCACGGAAACCGGCCAGAGCCCGAGCAGCGCCAGCGGCAGCGACAGGCCGAACCCGCCGCCGCGCATCGCCGCCCCCAGCAGCAGCGGCACCGGCACGCCGAAGAGCAGCAGGAAGACCAGCATCGGCAGGCCGCCGCCGGCCAGCGCCACCAGCACCGCCGCCAGCACCGCCCCCGCCACCGCGCTGCCGAGCCCGAAGCCGAGCCCGGCCGCGAAGAGCGGGAACGGCGTCAGCCAGAACAGCACCGTGCCGCCCGGCAGGCCGCGGAAGGCCCAGAGCGCGCAGACGGTCGCGGCCAGGGCCGCGGCCGCCGCCGCCATCAGGCCCTCACTAGACCGGCCGAGTGGTGCTGATGCCGTCACCGCCGCCACGCCTCACTACCCCGGGTCCCGCCCGTCAGTCGTTGATGACGTAAGGCAGCAGGGCCAGGAAGCGGGCACGCTTGATGGCGTTCGCCAGCTCGCGCTGCTTCTTGGCGCTGACCGCGGTGATGCGGCTGGGGACGATCTTGCCACGCTCGGAGAGGAAGCGGCTCAGCAGGCGCACGTCCTTATAGTCGATCTTCGGCGCGTTCGGGCCGGAGAAGGGGCAGGACTTGCGGCGCCGGTAGAAGGGCCGGCGCGCGCCGACGGCCGGGCGGCGCGCCGCCGGCGTCATGTCGGAAGCGGGGATCTCGTCGGACATGGCTTACTCCTCGCCGCCCATGGAGGGATCGGTCATCTCGTCGCGCGGGCGGGCACGGAATTCCTCGCGCTCGTCGCCGCGCTCGCGCCGGCCGCTGCTGAAGCGCCCCGGCGGGCGGGGGCCGCGGAAGCCGCGGTCGCGCTCGCGTTCCTCGCCACGGCGGGAGAGGATGGCCGACGGCGCCTCGTCGATCGCCTCGACGCGGAGCGTCATGACGCGGAGCACGTCCTCGTTGAGGCCCAGCTGGCGCTCGGCCTCCTGCATCGCCGCCGGGACGGTGTCGATGCCGAGGAGCATGTAGTGCCCCTTGCGGTTCTTCTTGATGCGGTAGGCGAGGCCGCGCAGGCCCCAGTACTCGCGCTTCTTGACCTCGCCGCCCTGCTCGGCGACGACGGCGGCCACCTGCTCGGCAATCGCCTCGACCTGCTGCTGGGTGACGTCGTTGCGTGCGATGAACACGCTTTCATAGAGCGGCATGTGCACTCCCTCTGGCTGTCTCAGCCCGTGGCGACAGGCGGGATGCCGGGCGCGCAAATGGGCATAGCCGCGCGCGATGCCTCCGCGGCGGCAGGGAAGCGGGGCGTAAAGCACGCCGCCCCGCCGGAAGCAAGGGCCGATCTACCCCTTCTGCACCCCCCAGAAGGTCGGGAAGCCCTTGGCGACGCCGGTCACGCTGGTCCGGTAGGCCGTCGGCTGGATGTACTGCCCGAGCGGGATGCTGGGTACGTCCCGCATCGCCTGCACCTGCATCTCGCGGCAGGCCGCCTGCTGCCCGGCCAGGTCCGGCGCGGCGAACCAGGCATCCCGCAGCTGCTCCAGCCGCTCGCTCACGCACCAGCCCGGCCAGGCGCCGGTCTCCTTCCCGTTGCCGCGGATGGCGTAGTGGCTGGCCGGGTCCATGTGGTCCGCCCCCTCCCAGCTGGTGTTGAGGCAGCTCCACCCGCCCTGCGCCACCGGCCCGCGGTTGTTCCGGCGCTGCAGCATGGTGCCCCAGTCGGTGGCGATGTAGTCGACCTTGAGGCCGATTTTGCCCATCGCATCCGCCATCACCTCGCCGATCGCCTTGAGATGGGGGTAGTCGGTGGCGACCAGCAGGGCGACCGTCTCGCCGCCATAGCCCGCCTCGGCCAGCAGCCGCCGGCCCTTCCCGTAGTCCCGTGCCCCCGTCAGCGGCTCGAGCCCCGCCTCGCTCGCCATGGGCGTGCCGGGGCAGAAGATGCCGTGCGGCACGTGGTACATCGCCGCATCGTCGCCGACGACCGCCTGCATGAAGGCGGCCTGGTCGAAGGCATGCAGCAGCGCCTGCCGCGCCTCCGGCTTGTCGAAGGGCGGTTGCAGGTGGTTCGGCCGCATCATGCAGACGGTGCCGGTCGGGTTGTTCACCTCGATGCGGATGCGCCGGTCCCGCCGCAGCAGCGGCAGCAGGTCATGCGTCGGGTTCTCCCACCAGTCCTGCTCGCCGCGCTGGATCGCCGCCACCTTGGTCGCCGCATCGGGGATGGTGGTCCACTCCACCCGGTCCAGATGGACGAGCTTCGGCCCGGCATTCCAGTCGGCCCGCCGCCCCTCGCGCGGGAGGTATTTCTCGAACCTCGCATAGACGTTGCGCGAGCCCGCCACCCGTTCATCGGCGAGGAAGCGGAAGGGCCCGCTGCCGACCATCTCGGTGACCTGCTTGAACGGGTCGGTCTCGGCCAGCCGCTCCGGCATCATCGCCGGCATGGGCGAGCTGACCTTGCCCAGCGCCTCAGGCAGGAGCGGGAAGGGGCGGGAGAGGCGGAAGCGGATGGTCCGGTCGTCGGGCGCCAAGAGCTCCTCGGTCGCGGCCATCAGCGCGCCGCCCAGCGCATCCCGTTTCGCCCAGCGCCGGATGCTGGCGACGCAGTCCCGTGCCAGCACCCGCTCCCCGTCATGCCAGAGCAGCCCCGGCCGCAGGGTCAGCGTCCAAAGCCGGCCGTCATTCTCGACGACATGCCCCTCCACCATCTGCGGCGAGGCCTTGAAGCTGCTGTCCTGGCCGTAGAGCGTGTCGAAGACCAGGTGCCCGTGGCCACGGGTCACATAGGCCGTGGTCCAGTGCGGATCGAGGAAGGCGAGGTCGATCTGCGGGATGAATTTCAGCACCCGCTGCCCTTGGGCGGCGGCAAGGCGCGGCATGGCCAGGCCGGCAGCCCCGGCCAGCATGGTGCGACGGTTCAAGCGGATGTCCATGGCTCTCTGCCCCCGGCGGTGGCGTGCGGCCCGGCCTTGCTCCCCGGGCCGCAGGCTAGGCTACCGAGGCACAGGATGACAAACACCCCCCATCCGCATTATGCAGCGCAGCAAATTCCTCCAACCCGGAACGGTGAACCACTCTTGCGACGTCTCCCGCGTATTCTTCCCCTCCTGCTGCTCGCCGCCTGCGGTGCCGACTACTCGCCGGACACCTACGCCACGCGCGCCGTCCAGCAGGCGAACAAGGTGGAGCAGGGCATGGTCGTCGGCCGGCGCGAGGTGAGCGTCACCGCCGAGGGCAGCACCGGCGCCGCGACCGGCGCGGCGGCGGGCGGCGTGCTCGGTGCCCAGACGCCGGGGGGCGGGATCGGCTCGGCGCTCGGCGGCGTCGGCGGCGCGCTGATCGGCGGGCTGATCGGCACCACGGCGGAGCATGTGGCGGGCGACACCAAGGCCTTCGAATACGTAGTCCGCACCACCGGCAAGAACGAGCTGATCTCGGTGACGCAGCGCGACCAGACGCCGCTCGTCGTCGGCCAGCGGGTCCTGGTCATCGCCGGCACCCAGGCCCGCATCGTCCCCGACTACACGACCGAGCCGCCCGCGACCCCAGCCGTCGCCGCGGCGACGGCCGCCGCCGCGCAGCCCCAGCCCGCCTCCGCCGCGCCCGCCCCCGCCGGCGGGACCGCCGCCCTGCCGCCCGCGCCGTCGCCGCCGGTCGTCATCCCGCCGCCACCCGCCCCGCCCGCCGAGGCCGCTGCCGAGCCCCCGCCGCAGGCTCCGGCGCAGGGCGGCGCCTCCCAGGCGGTGCAGAACGCGCTGACCTCCCAGCTCCCGCCCGTGGCGCAGGGCGTCGCCCGCAGCGTCGCCGCCTCCCCTTGAGGCGCCGATTGACAGGGCTGTGACAGGCCGGTAGGCCCGCCCGCCAACCGCGCACGCTCTGAGGAACCGTCCATGGCAATGGCCTTCGTCTTCCCCGGCCAGGGCAGCCAGGCCCCCGGCATGGGCCGCGACCTCGCCGCCGCCTTTCCGGTCGCCCGCGAGGTCTTCCAGGAGGTCGACGAGGCGCTGAAGCAGCACCTCTCCCGCCTGATGTTCGAGGGCCCGCCGGAGGAGCTCACCCTCACCGTCAATGCCCAGCCCGCGCTGATGGCCCATTCCGTCGCCGTGCTGCGGGTGCTGGAAGGCGAGGGGGGCTTCGAGCTCCCGGCCAAGGTCGCCCTCGTCGCCGGCCATTCCCTCGGCGAGTACAGCGCGCTGACCGCCGCCCGCGCCTTCGACCTCCCGACCGCCGCCCGCCTGCTCCGCCTCCGCGGCGAGGCGATGCAGAAGGCGACGCCGCCCGGCACCGGCGCCATGGCCGCCCTCCTCGGCGCCGAGCTGCCCCAGGCCCAGGCTATCTGCGACGCCGCCAAGGCCGACCCGGAGACCGGCGAGGAGGAGGTGCTGCAGATCGCCAACGACAATGGCGGCGGCCAGGTGGTCATTTCCGGGGCCAAGGCGGCCGTCGAGCGCGCCATCGCCGCCGCGCCCGGGCTCGGCGTGAAGCGCGCCCTGCCGCTCCCCGTCTCCGCCCCCTTCCACTGCGCGCTGATGGCGCCCGCCGCCGATGCCATGGCCGCGGCCCTGGCCGAGGCGATGATCAAGGCCCCCCTCGTTCCGGTGATCGCCAATGTCACTGCCGCCAAGGCGACCGAACCGGCCGAGATCCGCCGCCTGCTGGTCGAGCAGGTGACGGCCACCGTCCGCTGGCGCGAATGCGTCGGCGGCATGGCGGCGATGGGCTGCGACCGCTTCGTCGAGCTCGGTGCCGGCCGCGTCCTCACCGGCCTGATGAAGCGCAACGCGCCGGACGCCACGGCCAGCGCCATCGGCACCCCCGCCGAGGTCGAGGCCTTCCTCAAGACCCTCTGAACCCCTGCCATCCCGATCACGTGGAACTCAATCGCGCAACCGGGGCGACCATGTTCAACCGCAGGTCTCTCACCCCTGCGAGGATCCCAACCCCGATGCCCGCCAACCCGGTGAACGAGGACTGGTACCGCAACAGCACCCTCCGCATGGAGGCAGAGGGCTATCAGTGGCGCAACGCCAACCACGGCCCGCGCAAGACCCTCGCCAGCGACCCGGACCCGGATGCGCTGGGCCGCTTCGCCTACCAGCGCAATGGCGGCCTCATCGCCAAGCGCCGCGTGCTGCTGGCCGAGGACAACATGCTCTACCGCTTCGCCGCCCGCCGCTACCTCGGCACCGGCGGCCAGGCGCTGCTGCCGCTGCTGAACTCGCCCTGGTGGATGGAGGAGGACCGCATGGTGCTCCTCCTCTCCCGCGCCCGCACCGCCGGCATCACCCTGGTCGAGGCCGCCCGCCGCCAGCTCGCCCTGCCGCCGGCCTGGACGGATTGCGACATCATCGTCCGCGTCCGGCCGAAGCCCGGCGTCCTGATCGCCGCCCATGCCGGGCCGGGCGTCACGGCGGAGGGCGGCGGCCAGCGCTTCGTCGTCGCCCAGGAGGCGCCGCACCTCTTCATCGACCAGCTCTACATCCCCGGCCTCGGCCGCCACTTCGCGCTGGGTGGCGCCGGCGAGGCCGATGCCGCCGCCTGGTTCGACCTCACGACCGCCGCCTCCTTCGACCCGGCCGCCCGCGGCCTCAACCCATGACGGGAGCTCCCCCATGTTCGACCTGACCGGCCGCACCGCCCTGGTCACCGGCGCGACGGGCGGCATCGGCGCCGCCACCGCCCGCGCCCTCCATGCCCGCGGGGCGAAGCTGGCGCTGACCGGCCGCCGCGCCGCGGAGCTCGAGGCGCTCGCCACCGAGCTGGGCGAGGGCGTGCTGGTCGCCCCCGCCGACCTTGCCGACCCGGCGGCGCCTGCCGCACTCGTCGAGCAGGTGGAGGGCAGGCTCGGCAGCCTCGACATCCTGGTGAACAATGCCGGCTTCACCCGCGACATGCTGGCGCTGCGGATGGGCGACGCCGACTGGGCCGCGGTGCTCGAGGTCGACCTCACCGCCCCCTTCCGCCTGGCCCGCGCCGCGCTCCGGGGGATGATGAAGCGCCGGCACGGCCGCATCGTCTCCATCGCCTCCATCGTCGGCGTCACCGGCAATGCCGGCCAGGCCAACTACGCCGCCGCCAAGGCCGGCCTCATCGGGATGAGCAAGTCGCTGGCGCAGGAGGTGGCGACGCGCGGCGTCACGGTGAACGTCGTGGCCCCCGGCTTCGTCAAGACGGCGATGACCGACGCCCTGCCCGAGGCCGCCCGCACCAAGCTGCTGGAGCGCATCCCCGCCGGCCGCATGGGCACGCCGGAGGACATCGGCGCCGCCGTCGTCTACCTCGCCAGCGCCGAGGCGGCCTGGGTCACCGGGCAGACGCTGCACGTGAACGGCGGCATGGCGATGATCTGAGCGGCAGCGGCCCGCTCGCCCGTCGCTTTTTGTTGCGTCGCCGCCCGCGCAACCCGAGACTGCCTCGCCCGCTTCAGCCGCAGCAGCCGAGGCAGCGATGGTGCGTCTCAATCCGCCCCGATTCCCCCGCGACTCCCTGGTCGGCCCCTGGCCGGACGGGCCCTGGTGGCTGCTCGGCGCCGCCGCCGTCGCCGCCCCCTTCGCCGTGCTCGCTCAGGGCGCCGACCTACATCTGGCGATCGCCACCGGCCTCGCCTGCCTCGTCTCGCCCTCGGCCGCCATCGAGGCGATGATGGGCGTGGCCCGCCTGGCACAGCTGGCCGCCCCGCCGCGCTGATGCTGCGCCGCGTCATCCCTTCGGGCCGGGCGGAAGCCACCAAAGGGACTTGCCAGCATCGCCAACACCGCCTACGCCCCCTCCGGGTTCCGCGTTGACCAACCGACCGCCCCCGTGCGGCACGCCGCGATTCCGGGCATGGGCTGGTCGACGCCAGGGGCATGGCTGTTGATTTGGAGACTGGCACGCGATGAGCGAGACCGCCGAGAAGGTTAAGAAGATCGTCGTCGAGCATCTCGGCGTGGATGAGGCCAAGGTGACCGAGGACGCCTCCTTCATCGACGACCTGGGCGCCGACAGCCTCGACACCGTCGAGCTGGTCATGGCCTTCGAGGAGGCCTTCGGCGTGGAGATCCCGGACGATGCGGCCGAGAAGATCACCACGGTGAAGGACGCGATCGCCTATATCGACGGCCAGAAGGGCTGAAGCCCCCAGGGCGCCAGATCGAGACCGGGAAGAGGGTGTAGCGTGTTCGCACAGACTGCCGCGCCGCGGCGCGTCGTCGTCACCGGCATGGGCATCGCCAGCCCGCTCGGCCTCGGTGTCGAGCGGGTCTGGAAGCGCCTCATCGAAGGGCAGAGCGGCATCGCCGCCATCCAGTCCTTCGACGTGAAGGACCTGCCGGCCAAGGTCGCCGGCCAGGTGCCGGTCGGGACCCGGGCCGAGGGCGGGCTCGACCTCGCCGAATGGATCCCGGTCAAGGACCAGAAGAAGATGGACCGCTTCATCCAGCTCGCCGTCGTGGCGGCGGTGGAAGCGGTCGAGGATTCCGGCTGGATGCCGGAGGATGAGGAGGGCCGCTGCGCCACCGGCGTGATGATCGGCTCCGGCATCGGCGGCCTCACCACCATCTACGAGAGCTCGCAGCTCATCGCCCAGGGCAAGGGCAAGCGCGTCTCGCCCTTCTTCATCCCGAGCGCGCTGATCAACCTCGCCTCCGGGCATGTCTCCATCCGCTACGGCTTCAAGGGGCCGAACCATGCGGTGGTGACGGCCTGCGCGACCGGCGTGCACGCCCTCGGCGACGCTGCCCGGCTGATCGCCTTCGGCGATGCCGACGTGATGGTCGCCGGCGGCGCCGAGGCCGCGGTCAGCGAGATCGGCATGGCCGGCTTCTGCGCCTCCCGCGCGCTGTCCACCGCCTATAACGACACCCCGGCCGAGGCCTCCCGCCCCTGGGACGAGGGCCGCGACGGCTTCGTCATGGGCGAGGGCGCCGGCGTCGTCGTGCTCGAGGAGTACGAGCACGCCAGGAAGCGCGGCGCGAAGATCTACGCCGAGGTCATCGGCTACGGCATGTCGGGCGACGCGCACCACATCACCGCCCCCTCCGACACCGGCGACGGCGCCTTCCGCTCCATGCGCGCGGCGCTGAAAAGCGCCGGCGTCGCCCCGGGCGAGGTGCAGTATGTCAATGCCCACGGCACCTCGACGCCGCTCGGCGACGACCTCGAGCTCGGCGCGGTGGAGCGGCTCTGGGGCGTGGATGCCCGCGGCCTGGCGATGTCCTCGACCAAGTCGGCCATCGGCCACCTGCTCGGCGCGGCCGGCGCGGTGGAGGGCATCTTCTCCATCCTCGCCATCCGCGACGGCATCGCCCCGCCGACGCTGAACCTCGAGAAGCCCTCGAAGGACAGCCCGATCGACCGGGTCGCCAAGGTGGCACAGGAGCGGAAGATCGAGGTGGCGCTGTCGAACAGCTTCGGCTTCGGCGGCACCAACGCCAGCATCGTCTTCCGCGCGGCGCCCTGAGGCGGGGCCTGCGCATCGCCGGGGCGGCCCTCGCCGCCCTGGCCCTTCTCATCGTGGCCGGCGCCGGCTGGGCCTGGCATCGCTACCAAGCCCCCGGGCCGCTGGTTGAGCAGGCCCAGCTCGTCATCCCGCGCGGCGGGATTGATGTGATCGCCGCCACCCTCGACCGCGCCGGGGTGATCGACGAGCCCCGCCTCTTCGCCCTCGCCACCCTGGCGACGCGGGGGGAGGGGCCCCTGCGCGCTGCCGAATTCGCCTTCCCGCCCGGCGCCTCGATGGCACAGGTGCTCGGCATCCTCCGCCATGCCCGGCCGGTGCAGCGCCGGCTGACCATCCCCGAGGGCCTTACCGCCCGCCAGATCGCCGCCATCCTGAACGGCACCGAGGGCCTCACCGGCGAACTGCCCTCCCTGGCCGAGGGCATGGTCCTGCCCGAGACATATGCCTACCAGCTGGGCGACAACCGCGCCGCGCTGCTCCGCCGCGCCGAGGCTGCCATGCTCCAGGCCCTGTCCGAGGCCTGGACCGGCCGCGCCGAGAACCTGCCGCTGGCGACGCCGCGCGAGGCGCTGATCCTCGCCAGCATCGTCGAGCGCGAGACATCGGTGCCGGAGGAGCGGCCGCGCATCGCCGCCGTCTTCCTCAACCGCCTTCGGGCGGGGATGCCGCTGCAATCCGACCCGACCGTCGCCTATGCCGCCGCCGACGGCGCCCCGCTCGACCGCCCGCTGAGCCGCGCCGACCTCGACCGCGACCACCCCTTCAACACCTACAAGGTGAAGGGCCTGCCGCCGGCGCCGATCGCCGCGCCGGGCGTCGCCGCGCTGCGGGCCGTGACCCGCCCGGCCGCGACCGAGGATCTCTATTTCGTCGCCAATGGCAGCGGCGGCCACGCCTTCGCCCGCACCCTCGAGGAGCACAACCGCAACGTCGCCCGCTGGCGCGAGATCGAGCGGCGCCGCGGCGCGGGCCTGTAGCGCCTGCCGGCCGGGAGCCTGCCGCCCCCAGGCTAGGCCTAAAGCAAACTCCGATCAGGCGGAATCATTTGATCGGAGGTATTTGCTCCATCGAACAACAAGCTAGAGCGGGTTCCGTGAGCCTATGCGAACGGAAGCCGCTCTAGTCGATCACATCGCCCACCGCATGGATCGGCGCCCCGAGCGGCTTGCCCACCACCGGCACGACGGAGAGCACATCCCCCGTCACCCGGAAGGGCAGCGCCACCAACCCGCAGCCGGACAGCGACAGCGCCGCCAGCATCAGCATCACCACGCGCATCGGCCTCATCCTTATCCGTTCGCCGCCCGAACGCATCACCCCGGGGGCCGTTCAGCCCGGCAGGATCAACCCATCCTCCATACGGATCACCCGGTCGCACCGCCCGGCCAGCACCGGGTCGTGGGTGATCAGCAGCAGCGTCGTCCCGAGCCGTGCCCGGAGGCCGAAGAGCAGGTCCATCACCTGCGCGCCCGTCCCGCGGTCGAGATTGCCCGTCGGCTCATCGGCCAGCAGCAGCGCCGGCTCGGCGACCGTCGCCCGGGCCAGCGCCACCCGCTGCTGCTCGCCGCCCGAAAGCTCGCCCGGGTAATGCCCGAGCCGATGCCCGAGCCCGACATTCCGCAAGGCCTCCGTCGCGCGGGCGAAGGCATCCCGCCGCCCGGCGAATTCCAGCGGCACCGCGACATTCTCGAGCGCCGTCATGGTCGGGATCAGATGGAAGGCCTGGAACACGATGCCGATGGTCTCCCGCCGGAAGCGCGCCAGCGCATCCTCGTCCATCCGCCCCGGCTCCCGCCCCGCCACCACCAGGCTGCCGGAGGTTGGCCGCTCCAGCCCCGCCAGCAGCATCAGCAGCGAGGTCTTGCCCGAGCCGGACGGCCCAACCAGCCCCACCGCTTCCCCCTTCCCGATGCCGAGATCGACCCCGCGGAGGATGTTGACCGCACCGGCCGCCCCCGCCACCTTGAAGGTCAGGTCCTTGGCGGTGATGAGCGAGTCGTCCGCTGTGTTGCCGATCGAGGGGCGGGAGTGGCTTGCGATGGTGTCCATGGTGCCATGCGGGTTCCGGGATACCAGCCGATATGGGCGCAGAAGCGCGATCGGCCTAGCTCTATCGGGTATCGGAGTATTGCGGGCTCGCGCTGCGGAGCCCGTCCGCCTGCTCGCCCTGGGCGACAGCCTGACCGCGGGCTACGGACTGCCCCCCGGCGAGGGCTTCGTCCCCCGCCTCCAGGCGGCCCTCAAGGCCCGCGGCCGGCCGGTGCGCGTGCTCGACGGCGGCGTCTCCGGCGACACCACGGCCGGCGGCCTCGCCCGGCTCGACTGGGCCCTCGCCGACAACCCGCAGGCCGCGATCGTCGAGCTCGGCGGCAATGACGGCCTCCGCGGCCTGCCCCCCGCCGAGACCCGCCGCAACCTCGAGGCCATCCTCCAGCGCCTCGCCGCGCGCCGGATCCCGGTGCTGCTCTCCGGCATGCTCGCCCCGCCCAATCTCGGCGCCGACTATGGCCGCGAGTTCCGGGCCGTCTTCCATGACCTCGCCCGCGCCCATCCCGGGGTGATCCTCGACCCCTTCTTCCTCGAGGGCATCGCCGGCGAAGCGGCCCTGAACCAGGCGGATGGCATCCATCCCAACGCCCGCGGCGTAGAGCGTCTGGTCGCCCGCATCCTCCCCGCGGTGGAGGCCCTGCTGGACCGTGTTCCTGGCTGAGGAGTGTCCCCGATGATCCGCCTCTTCGTCGCCCTGGCCCTGCCGCCCGCCATCAAGGACCAGCTCGCTGACCTCGCGGGGGGCATCCCCGGCGCCCGCTGGGTGCCGCCGGAGAACTACCACCTCACCCTCCGCTTCATCGGCGAGGTCGAGTCCTGGCAGGCGCAGGAGGTGGACGACGCGCTCGCCAACATCCGCGCCCGCCCCTTCGAGCTGTCGCTCCGCGGCCTCGGCACCTTCGAGAAGGCTGGCCGCATCAGCGCCCTCTGGGTCGGGGTCGAGAAGACGGAGGCGCTGGCCTTCCTCCAGGCCAAGGTCGAGACCGCGCTGCAGCGCGTCGGCCTGGAGCCGGAGCGCAAGCGCTTCGCCCCGCATGTGACGCTGGCCCGCACCGACCGCGCCGCGCCGGACAAGCTGATCCAGTTCGTCCAGGCGCATAACCTCTTCCGCGCCCCGCCCGTGCCGGTCGAGAGTTTCACCCTCTATTCCAGCCTGCTCGGCAAGGAGCAGGCCTTCTACGTGCCGGAGGTGGAATACGCCCTGGCCGCCTGAGCCGGGGAGGGGGGCGCAACCGGATCGACTTCCCGGGCGGCCCCCGCTAGGGTCCGCCCGGTGACACGCCGGCTGCCCCTGCTGCTGATCGCCGCCCTGCTGCTGCAGGCGATCCTCGCTCCGGCGCATGGGCTGGCCATGGCCGGCCGCAGCCTGCCGCCGGCCCTCTGCACCGCCGGCGGCGCGAAGCCTGCGGATGGCGGCCCGGCCAGCCTGCCGCAGTCCGGCGCCTGCCTCGCCTGCCACGCCCTTCCGGCCGGCGCCGCGCTCGATCCGCCCGTCCTGCCGGCTCCGGCCTGGACCCTCATCGGCGACTGCGCCGCCATCCCCGCTCCAGCCCCGCGCGTGCAGGCCCGGCCCGGCCCGCCCGGCGGCGCCCGCGCCCCGCCCCACCCATCCTGACGCCCCGCCCCCTTACCGGACTCAGGAGAACCCCATGCCCACCCTCCGCCGCAGCCTGCTGGCCCTGGCCTGCCTCGCTCCGCTTCAAGCCCTCGCCCAGGACGTCGCCATCGGCGACATCCAAGTGACCCAGCCCTGGTCCCGCGCCGCCGGGGCCAACGGCACCGGCGCCGGCTTCCTCACCATCCGCAACACCGGCACCCAGCCCGACCGGCTAATCTCCGTCGCCTCGCCCGTCGCCCGCACCGTCGAGCTGCACACCCATATCCGCGACGGGGAGGTGATGCGCATGCGCCAAGCGGAAGGCGGCATCCCGATCCCGCCCGGCGCCACCGTCACCCTGGAGCCCGGCGGCTTCCACGTGATGCTGATCGGGCTGAAGGAGCCGCTGGCCCAGGGCAGCGAGGTGCCGCTGACCCTCCGCTTCGAGCGGGCCGGCGAAGCACGGGTGATGCTGCATGTCGGCAGCGCCGGCGCCCGCAGCCCGATGCGGCACTAAGCGCGCCGCCACCTCCCTGACCGCTGCTGTCGCCGCCTCGGCGACCGCCGCCACAGGGCGAGCGCCGATCGGGTCGAGCGACCTGATCGGCGGCATCGGCCCGCCCGACCAACCAGGGCAGGACCCGCAGGCCGGCGCGGGCGGACAGCGCCCGGAGCGGATCGCCGCGGGACGGCACCATCCGGAGGCGTGACGCTGCCCGGAGAACAACGGCCTGGAGCATGTCCGGCGAACCCGTGCGGACCGGATGGGCCATAGAGCGGTCTCCGCTCCCATCTATTGTCTGGCCGAGCGAATACCTCCGATCGGGTGTCTCCACCTGGTCGGAGTTTGCTCTAGCCCTCGCCCTCCAGCCGCGCGATATCCGCATCCGACAGGCCGAAATGATGCCCGATCTCATGGATCAGCACGTTTCGCACCAGGCCGAAGAGATCCTCGCCCGTCTCGATCCATTCCAGCAGGATCGGCTCCCGGTAGAGCAGGATCGTGTCCGGCTCCTGCGGCGTGTCGAGCACGCTCTTCTGCGTCAGCGGCACGCCGCGATAGAGGCCGGTGAGCTCCCAGGGCTCCTCGATCCCCATCTCCTCCAGCGTCTCGTCGTCCGGCATGTCCTCGACGATGATCGCCGTGCCGCGCACCTGCTCGCGCAACACGGCGGGCATGGCGGTGAGGGCCTGCTCGGCCAGTTCCAGGATATCCTCGAGGCTCGGCGGGGTGCTATGGCGCATCCCCCTAGCGGAAGCCCGCGGCGCCCCCAGGTCAAGCCGCACGGAGAGGACTGAGATGGTCGAGCCCCTCGATGCCGCCGCCCGCGCCGCCCTCGCCGCCGAGTTGCCCGCCTGGCAGCCGGTGGAGGGCCGTGACGCCATCCGCCGCGAATTCCGCTTCCGCGACTTCTCCGAGGCCTGGGGCTTCATGACCCGCGTCGCCCTGCTGGCCGAGGCGCAGGACCACCACCCGGAATGGTCCAATGTCTGGAACCGGGTCGAGATCCTGCTGACCACGCATGACGCCGGCGGCCTCTCCGCCCGCGACCTCCGCCTTGCCCGCGCGATCGACGCCCTGCGCGGCTAGGGCGGGTTCCCTTTGCCCTGGCCATGGAAGCCGCCCCGGACTGGCGTCCCGATGGGCAGACCGCGCCCGCAGGGTGGCTCCGCCTGACCGGAGCCTGCGCTAATCCGCCGCCTCGGCCGTCCGCTGCCGCGCCGCCTGCAGCAGGTCGGCGAGCGTCGTGCGGCCGAGATCGACCAGCATCGCCTCCTCCGCCTGGTCGAACCGGCGGCGCAGCAGGGGCGGGATGCTCTGGCCCAGCGGGCAGGCCTGCGGGCTCGCCCGGTGGACGCGGAGCATGACCTCCGGCGCCGGGTGGATCGCCTGCCAGACATCCCTGAGGCTGATCGCCTCCGCCGGCCGGGTGAGCGTCGCCCCGCCCGGCCCGCGCTGCACTGTGATCAGCCCCGCCCGCGAGAGCTGCCCGGCGATGCGCCGCACCACCACGGGGTTGGTGCCGATGCTGGCCGCCAGGCGCAGGCTGGTCGCCCCGCCCGGCGGGTCATTGGCGACGATGACGAGGATATGGAGGCCCACGGAGAAGCGAGTCGCTATCATGAGTGATCATTTGTCAGGGCAGGCCGGCCCGGGTCGCCGGGGCCCTTTCCATTGTTTCGCTGACGCCGGAGCCGTGAATTTGTGACCATTCTCCCATCAACGCCGGAGTTCACGCAGGGATGCACCTTGACGCCGGCGGAACGCACCAGCTCCGTCTGCCGCGCCGCCCAGCGCTTCGCCGGCCTCCGCGGCTGGGCGACGCTGGCCGAGATGCCCCTGCCCAACGGCCGCCGCGCCGATCTGCTCGCCCTTCTTCCCGATGGCGGCTTCGTTATCGTCGAGGTGAAGTCCTGCGCCCGCGATTTCCTGTCGGATCTGAAATGGCCCGACTACCGGGAGTATTGCGACCGGCTCTACTTCGCCGTCGACCTCGACTTCCCGCAGGCCTTGTTGCCGGAGGATGCCGGCCTGCTCGTCGCCGACGGCCTCGAGATGGCCGAGCTGCGCGCGCCCCCGGCCCACCCGCTGGCCCCGGCCCGCCGGCGCGCCCTGCTGCACCGCTTCGCCATGCTCGCCGCCGAGCGCCTCTCGGCCCTGACCGACCCCGCCGGGCGTGCCGAGCGCCGCGCCGCGCTCAAGGTTGAATAGGGACCCCTTGGGAATCCCCGCTCCCCTCCCGGTAGCGGTGGGTGGAGGCGCCGAAGGCCACCATCCGCCCCTCCGCGTCGAAGATCTCGGTGCGGGCGAAGAAGACGCGGCGCCCGGCCGTCGCCACCCGCCCCTCGGCAACCAATCGGCCGCCGATCGCCGCCTGGCCGGTGAAGCGGCAATCGAGGTCGAGCGTCACCGCCCGCCGGACCCGCCCGGGGACCGGGCAGTAGAGCCCCGCGAAGGCCGCCGCCTGGTCGACCATCGAGAGCAGCAGCCCGCCATGCACGATGCCCGAGCGGTTCGCATGGAAGGGCGCAGTCTCGCAGACGAGCCGCGCATAGCCCTCCCGCCATTCCTCGACCACGATGCCGAGATGCTCGTGATAGGGCGAATGCGACGGGTCCATGCCCGCATCGATGCCCGCGCCGCCCGCCCCGGTCAAGCGACCTGCACCTCCTGCAGCGCGCCCTCGAGCTCCTGGAAGCTCGGCATGGCATGGCTCGGCGCCGTCTTCCGCCCCGCCTCGACCGCCACCTGCGGCGCGTTGCCATGCAGGTGGCAGACGAGGACGGCGCGGATCACCTCGTAGAATTTGCAGTCCTCCTCGACGACGCCCTTCAGCCGCGCCGCCATCGGCCCCATCATCCCATAGGCCAGGAGGATGCCGAGGAAGGTGCCGACCAGCGCGCCGCCGATCATCGCGCCGAGCACCGCCGGCGGCTGGTCGATGCTCGCCATGGTCTTGATGACGCCGAGCACGGCGGCGACGATGCCAAGGGCCGGCAGCGCATCCGCGATGGACTGCATGGCGTGGGAGGCATGCATCTCCTCCTCGCGCAGCTTCTTCAGCTCGCGCGCCATGCTGTCCTCGATCTGGTGCGGGTCGTCGGCATTCATGCCGATCATCCGCAGGTAGTCGCAGATCATCGCGACGGCGACCTTGTCGCGGGCGATCTTCGGGAATTTCTGGAAGGCCGCGCTCTCCTCCGGCTTCTCGATATGCGGCTCGAGCGCCATCGCCCCCCGCTGCTGCGCCAGGCGGACGAAGAAGTAGAGCAGCGCCGGCAGCTCGAGGAACTCCGCCTTGTGGAACCGCCCGCCCCGGACGATCCGCCCGAAGCCGGCCAGCACATGCCTGATGTCGTGCAGGCTGTTCGCCATGACGAAGGCGCCGATGGCCGCGCCGCCGATGGTGAGCATCTCGTGCGGCAGCGCATGCAGGATGATGTCGAACTTGCCGCCGGCGAGGATGTAGCCGCCGAAGACGCAGGCGAGGAGGAAGACGAGGCCGCCGATCGTCGTCATCGCGCGGCGCTCTCCGGCAGCTGCCGGAGCAGGGTGATGGCGACACGCCGGTTGGCCGGGTTGGTCGGCTCCGCCGGCAGCAGCAGGTCGCGCTCGGCATGGCCGGTCACGCTCTGCAGCCGCGCCTCGGCGATGCCGCCCTCCACCAGCAGCCGCCGCACCGCATTCGCCCGCTCGGCCGAGAGCTCCCAATTGCTCCGCTCGCCGCCACGGAAGGGCGCCGCATCCGTATGCCCGGCGATGGCGAGGCCGTTCGGCAGCCGCGCCGCCACCCGCACCACCGCCTGCATCAGCGCCCGCGCCCGCTCGTTCGGCGCCGCGCTGCCCGTGGCGAACATCGGCTGCCGCTCCGCATCGAGGATCTGGAGGCGCAGCCCCTCCGGGACCTGCTCGACGACGAGCTGCCGCGCCAGCTCCGCCAGCGCCGGGTCGTCGCGCACCGCCGCGCGGATATCCTCCGCCGCCCGCTCCAGTGCCACCCGCTCCCGCTTGGCCACCTCCTCGCGGAGCGCGGCATCGGGGATGGCGGCGGGGTCGGGCTGCGCCGCATGCGGCACCTCCGTTTGGTCCGGCCGCGGCGGCAGGGGCGGGGAGGGCGGCGGCGCCGGCACCTCGCCATCCTCCTCGATGTCGAGGGTGAAGGGCGCCTGCCCCCGCTCCACCCGCACCGCGCCGCTGTCGGAGAGCGAGGTGCCGTCGGCATGCGGCGTCTTGCCGCCGAAGGGCTGGCCGCTGCCCGAATTGGCCCGCGCCAGCACGTTGTTCGGCGAGAAGAAATCGGCGAGGCCGCGCCTCTGCTCCTCCGAGGTGGCGTTCAGCAGCCACATCAGCAGGAAGAAGGCCATCATCGCCGTGACGAAGTCGGCATAGGCGACCTTCTAGGCCCCCCATGGTGCCCGTGCCCCACCGCCTCCTCCTTGCGGATGACGATGGTGACGCCGTCCTTCTTGCCCTTGCCTGCCATGCCTGCCGCTCCGGTCGCGCCACCCTGCCGCCATCCTCCTTAATTTCCGCCTAACCGGGGCTGGCACGCAGCTTGCTGTCCCTCTGGCCGCCAGACCGGGGAACCACGGCATGATCCTCTATTTGCTGCGGCGCATGCTCTATGCCGTGCCCATCGCCCTCGCGGTGGGCTTCGTCTGCTTCATGCTGGTGCAGATCGCCCCGGGCGACCCGATCAACGCCATCGTCCCGCCCGACGCCCCAGCCGATGTGGTGGAGCAGGTCCGCCGCGACTATGGTCTCGACAAGCCTCTGCCGGTGCAATTCGGCCTCTGGCTGTCGAAGGTCGTGGTCGGCGATCTCGGCCGCTCCCTGGCGACGGGCCGCCCGGTCTGGGCCGACCTCCGCTCGGCGATCGGCAACACGCTGATGCTCGCCTTCGCCGCCTCCGGCCTCGGCTTCGTCCTCGGCTGCATCCTGGGCGGGCTCGCCGGCACCTTCCGCGGCTCGGCGATCGACCGCGGCGCGACCGGCCTCGCCGTCGCCGGCGTCTCCGTGCCGCATTACTGGCTCGGGATGGTGATGGTCGTCATCTTCTCCGTGCAGCTCAACTGGCTGCCGGCGATGGGCGCCGGCCCCGGTGGCTCCGCCGACTGGGGCTGGGACTGGGAGCATGCCCGGCACCTCGTCCTGCCGACGATCACCCTCTCGGTCATCCCGATGGGCATCGTCACGCGCACCGTGCGCGGCATCGTCGCCGAGATCATGAACCAGGAATTCATCACCGCCCTGCGCGGCAAGGGGCTGACGCGCGCGGGCATCTTCCGCCATGTCGTCAAGAACGCCGCGCCCAATGCGCTGGCGGTGATGGGCCTGCAGCTCGGCTACCTGATGGGCGGCTCGATCCTGGTCGAGACCGTCTTCTCCTGGCCGGGGACGGGCCTGCTGCTGAACAGCGCCATCTTCCAGCGCGACCTGCCGGTGCTGCAGGGCACGATCCTGGTGCTGGCGATGTTCTTCGTCGCCCTCAACCTGCTCGTCGACCTGGTCCAGACCGCCCTCGACCCCCGCATCAAGCGCGCCTGAGGAGGGCATGACGATGAGCACCGCAACCACGCCCAGTGCCGCCGAGGCCGAGCTTGCCGTCCAGTCCCGCCAGGCGCCCGTCCGCTCGCAGGGCTACTGGGCCGGCGTGTTCAGGCGGGTGCGGCGCGACCCGGTGACGATCGCCTGCGCCGCCATCCTGCTGCTGATGCTGCTGGCGATCGTCTTCGCGCCCCTGATCGCCCCGCACGACCCCTACCAGGGCAGCATGATCCGCCGGCTGCGGGCGATCGGCACGCCGAACTACCCGCTCGGCACGGACGAGCTCGGCCGCGACATCCTGACGCGACTGCTCTACGGCGGCCGCCTGTCCTGGTTCATGGGCATCCTTCCCGTCGCCTTCGCCTTCGTCATCGGCACCACCCTCGGCGTGACGGCGGGCTATGTCGGCGGCCGCGTGAACATGGCGATCATGCGCGTCACCGACGTGTTCTACGCCTTCCCCTCGGTGTTGCTGGCCGTCGCCATCTCGGGCGCGCTCGGCGCGGGAATCTTCAACGCCATCCTCTCCCTCACCCTCGTCTTCGTTCCCCAAATCATCCGCGTGGCGGAGAGCGTGACCCAGGGCGTGCGCAGCCTCGACTTCGTCGATGCGGCGCGGGCCTCCGGCGCCTCGGGCTTCACCATCGTCCGCGTGCATGTGCTGGGCAACGTGCTCGGCCCCATCTTCGTCTATGCGACGGGGCTGATCAGCGTCTGCATGATCCTCTCCTCCGGCCTCAGCTTCCTCGGCCTCGGCACCAAGCCGCCGGAGCCGGAATGGGGGCTGATGCTGAACACGCTGCGCACCGCCATTTACGTCCAGCCCTGGGTCGCGGTGCTGCCCGGCGCCTGCATCTTCGTCACCTCGATCTGCTTCAACCTGCTGAGCGACGGGCTGCGCCAGGCGATGGACGTGAAGGGCTAGGGCAGACGCAGGTCGGGGCCATTCGCCCGGCCGAGCGACAAGCCAGAGCGCGTTCGGTAAGCCAGGCCGGACGGCTGCTCAGGCCGGGAACACCCGCGCCGCGACCAGCCTGATCCGGCATGCCTGCCCGCGCCGCGGCATCCAGCCTGGGGCGGGTACCGCCTCCAGCAGCAGGCCTGCCACTTCCACCGTCAGCCGCACGCCCCGCCCGTCCGGCCGCGCCGTCACGACCCGCGCCGGGCCATCCCCGGGCTCCGCCGCGACATCAACCGGGCGCAGGAAGGCGATCGCCTTGCCCTCCGTCACCCCCTTGGCGGCGACCGAGCCCAGGCCGGCGATCATCGCCTGCCCACCGCGTACCTCGCACTCCACCGGCACCGCATCGCCGAGGAAGCCCGCCACGCCGGAATCCGCCGGCGCCGCCAGCAGCGCCTCCGGCGTGTCGAATTGCACGACGCGCCCGTCGCGCATCACCGCCACGCGGTCGGCGAGCTCCAGCGCCTCGTCCTGGTCATGGGTGACGAAGAGGCTCGTCAGCCCCAGCCGGTCATGCAGCCCGCGCAGCCAGTGCCGCAGCTCCTTCCGCACCTTGGCGTCCAGCGCGCCGAAGGGCTCGTCGAGCAGCAACACCCGCGGCTCGATGGCCAGCGCGCGGGCGAGGGCCACGCGCTGCCGCTGCCCGCCCGAAAGCTGGTCCGGATGGCGCCCGCCCATCTCCGGCAGCCGCACCAGCGCCAGCAGCTCCTCCACCCGCCGCGCGATCTCGGCGCGCCCCGGCCGCAGCCGCCGCGGCTTGATGCGCAGCCCGAAGGCGATGTTCTCGAACACCGTCATGTGCCGGAACAGCGCGTAGTTCTGGAAGACGAAGCCGATCCCGCGCTCCCGCGCCGGGACCTGCGCCATGTCCCGCCCGCCGATCAGCACCTGCCCCGCATGGGGGAATTCGAGCCCCGCCAGGCTCCGCAGCAGCGTCGTCTTCCCGCTTCCCGAGGCGCCGAGCAGCGCCACGAACTCCCCCGTCCGGAGGGCGAGTTCCACCCCATCCAGCGCCGCCACCCCGCCATAGCGGAGATGCAAGCCCCTGACCTCGATCACCCCGCCCGCTCCAGCACCGCCTTGGCGGCGAGCGTCACCAGCGCCAGCAGCGCGAGCAAGCCCGCCACCGCGAAGGCCGCGACGAACTGGTACTCGTTGTAGAGGATCTCGACATGGAGCGGCATGGTGTTGGTCTCCCCCCTCACATGGCCGGAGACAACCGACACCGCCCCGAATTCTCCCATCGCCCGCGCATTGCAGAGCAGCACGCCCGAGAGCAGCGCCCAGCGGATGTTCGGCAGCGTCACGTGCCGGAACATCTGCCACCCATCCGCGCCGAGCGTCGCCGCCGCTTCCTCCTCCGTCCGCCCCTGGTCCTGCATCAGCGGGATCAGCGTCCGCGCCACGAAGGGGAAGGTGACGAAGATCGTCGCCAGCACCAGCCCCGGCAGGGCGAAGACCACCTGCACGCCCCGCGCCTCGAGCCAGGGCCCGAGCCAGCCCTGCGCCCCGAAGACCAGCACGTAGACGAGCCCCGAGATCACCGGCGAGACCGAGAAGGGCAGCTCGATCAGCACCGTCAGCAGACGCTTGCCGGGGAAGTCGAATTTGGCGATCGCCCAGGCCGCCGCCACGCCGCCCACCAGGTTGACCGGCACCGCGATCGCCGCGACCAGCAGGGTGAGCCGCACCGCCGCCAGCGCATCCGGATCGCCGAGCGCCGCGAGCGCCGGCCCCACCCCCCGCCGCAGCGCCTCGGCAAAGACGGCGACCAGCGGCAGCAGCAGGAAGGCGCCGAGCAGCAGCACCGCCAGCAGGCACAGCGCCCAGCGCAGCCAGGCCGGTTCCTCGGTCGGTCGCCTCACACCATCCCCCGCCGCAGCCGCCGCTGCATCGCGCCGAAGACCAGCAGGCAGAGGAAGGAGAGCAGCAGCATGGCGAGGCCCAGCGCCGCCGCCCCCGCATAGTCGTATTGCTCGAGCCGGGCGACGATCAGCAGCGGCGCGATCTCGCTCTCCATCGGCCGGTTGCCGGCGATGAAGATCACGCTGCCATACTCGCCGACGGCACGCGCGAAGGCGAGCGCCACGCCCGAGACCAGCGCCGACCCGAGCGCCGGCAGCACCACGCGCCGCCAGGCCTGCCAGCGGGTCGCGCCCAGCACCGCCGCCGCTTCCTCCGCCTCCGGCCCCAAGTCGCGCAGCACCGGCTCCACCATCCGCACGACGAAGGGCAGCCCGACGAAAGCGAGCGCCACCGCGACGCCGAGCGGGGTGAAGGCCACCTTCACCCCCATCGCCGCCAGCGGCGCCCCGAGCCAGCCATTCGGCGCATAGAGCGCGGTGAGCGCCAGCCCCGCGACGGCGGTCGGCAAGGCGAAGGGCAGGTCGATCGCCGCATCCAGCACCCGCCGCCCCGGGAAGCGGTACCGCACCACCACCCAGGCGACGAGCAGCCCGAGCGGCAGGTCGACCAGCGCCGCCAGCAGCGCCGCGCCGAAGGAGAGCCGCAGCGCCGCCAGCACCCTCGGCTCGGTGACGCTCGCCCAGACGCCCGCGGGCCCCAGCTCCCAGGGCCGCAGCACCAGCGCCGAGAGCGGCACCAGCACGATCAGCCCCAGCCACAGCAGAGCCACCCCGAGGGCGAGGCCGAAGCCCGGCAGCGCCGCCCGCCGCCTCATCGTCCCGGCTGGTACAGCCGGTCGAAGCTGCCCCCATCGGCGAAATGCGTCCGCTGCGCCTCCGCCCAGCCGCCGAACTCCGCATCCACCGTCACCAGCGGCAGGTCGGGGAAGCTGGCCCGCGCCGCCGCCAGCGCCGCCTTGTCGCGCGGCCGGTAGTAGTGCCGCGCCGCCAGCGCCTGCGCCTCGGCGGAGTAGAGATGCCCGAGATAGGCCTCGGCCACCGCCCGCGTCCCCCGCCGCTCCACATTGCGGTCGACCAGGGCGACCGGCGGCTCGGCGAGGATCGAGAGGCTCGGCACCACGATCTCGAACCCTCCCTCGCCGAACTCGGCGAAGGCGAGATGCGCCTCGTTCTCCCAGGCGAGCAGCACGTCGCCCTGCGCCCGCTGCACGAAGCTGGTCGTCGAGCCGCGTGCCCCGGTGTCGAGCACCGGCACGTTGCGCAGCAGCCGCCCGAGATACTCCGCCGCGCCAGCATCGCCCCCGGCATTCCGCCGCGCCCAGGCCCAGGCGGCGAGGTAGTTCCACCGCGCCCCGCCTGAGGTCTTCGGATTGGGGGTGATCACCCCGACGCCCGGCTTCACCAGGTCGCCCCAGTCGCGGATCGCCTTCGGATTCCCCTTCCGGACGAGGAAGAGGATGGTGCTGGTATAGGGCGCGCTGTTCTCCGGCAGGCGCCGCTGCCAGTCGCGCGCGATCAGGCCGCGCTCGGCGATCTCGTCGATGTCATAGGCGAGGGCGAGGGTGACGACATCCGCCGCCAGCCCGTCGATCACCGCCCGCGCCTGGCGCCCCGAGCCGCCATGCGAGGTGTTCACCCGCACCGCCTGGCCCGACTTCGCCTTCCAGTGCTCGACGAAGGCGGCGTTGTAGGCCCGGTAGAATTCCCGCGTCGGGTCGTAGCTGACATTCAGCAGCGGGCCCGCGCCCTGGGCCCGGGCGGGCGCGGCCAATCCCAGGGCAAGGCCAGGCAGCACGCGGCGGGCGAGGGGGTGGGACATGGCGGCCTCCGGCTCCTCTCGGCTCATGGCCAATGATTAACAATCCTTGATCGGTAAATTCAACCAACTTCCGCCGAGTTGAACGCTGCATCGTGACGGAATCATCCTTGCGTCCCGTCGTGCAATGTCCATTATGTTCATCTCGGATCGTGGATAAGCGCCATGACCAACAGGAAGATGTGTGGAATAGGGCGAAGCCGAGGGCCGGGGAACGAGCGAATGCGCTGTCGACGCTGACGCGCTGCCCTCTCCTCACCCTCTCCGCGGAACCACCTCCTCATGCAGATCCATCCCCTCCACCCGGCCTTCGCTGCCGAGGTGACCGGCCTCGACCTCGCTTCCCCGCTCGACGGGCCGACCCTCGAGGTCGTTCACGACGCCTTCCTCGAACATGCCGTGCTGCTGTTCCGCGGCCAGCGCCTCAGTCCTGCGGCGCAATCCAGCTTCGCCGCCGGCCTCGCCGCGGTGGAGGCGCCGCTGCTCGACCACCGCAGCATGCTGCTGCCGCCCGCGCTTCGCGTCGTCGCCGGCATACCGGAGGGCGAGGCCCCTCCCGGCGCTGCCTGGCATGCCGACCACACCCATGAGGCGGAGCCGAGCCTCGCCTGCCTCGCCCACGCGCCGGCCGCGGAGGCGACGGAGATCGCCTTCGCCGACCAACGCGCGGCGCTTGCGCTGCTGCCGCCCGCCCTCCGCCGCCGCGCCGAGGAGCTCCGCGCCGAGCACGCCCATCAGGGGCGCCTGGCGGAGCACCCCGTCATCCGCAGCCATCCGGTGACGGGGGAAGGGGCGCTCTTCGTCAACCCCGCCTTCACCCGGCGCATCCTGAACCTGCCCGCGGGCGAGAGCGACCGGCTGCTCGCCGCGCTCTTCGCCGCCGCGACCGCGCCCTCCGTCGCCTGGCGCCATGCCTGGCAGCCGGGCGACCTGATCCTCTGGGATAACCGCGCGGTGCTCCATACCGGCGCCCCGGCCGCCGCGTTGCAGCGGGTGCGGATCGAGGGGGACCGGCCGCTCGGCCTCGGCGCGCTGGAGATGCCCTGGGTCGTGGCCGGGTAGCGCCGGAGCGCAGAGCTAGAGCGGGTTCCGTTCGCATAGGCTCACGGAACCCGCTCCAGCTTGTCGTTTGATCGAGCAAATACCTCCGACCGGTGATTCCACCCGATCGGAGTCTGCTCTAGCGGCCGTCCGGTTCGACTTGCATGTCGAAGTGGAGGACGTCTTCCCGGATCCCGAGCTTCTCGTAGAGCGCAATGGCCGGATCGTCCCCATGGTCCGCCTGGACGAAGATCACCCAGGCGCCGCGCTCCGCCGCGATCCCGCGCAGCCGGTCGATCAGGGCCGTTGCCACGCCTTGCCGCCGGTGCGGCGCGGCGACGGCGAGGTCGTAGATGTAGACCTCGCTCCGCATCCTCTCGAACTTCTCGAGCTCGTAGGCAACGAGGCCACCCAGAACCGCCGTTCCGGCGATGGCCGCAAGGACGATGACATGGTCCTTCGCCAGGAGGCCTTGGAGATAGGCGCCGGTCGGCGGCGCCCCCCGGTAGGTCGCGTCATCGCCGAAGGCCTCGGCGAACATATCGTTCAGCGCCCGGAGCCGAGGGACGTCGCGGGGGCCGAGGCGGCGGATGGACATGGAGGGAGGCGTCATCCGCAGAGAATAACGCGGGCCGGGGCGGGAGCCCCATATCCTGTCGCGCACCCGGGGTCAGCCCTCGAGCTGTCGCTGGATCGCCTCCGGCATCGGCACCGCCCTAAGCCCCTGGCCCTCGTCCCGCCCCCAGATGCGCGTCTGCTCGCCCTCGGCGACCAGCGTCCCATCCTCCAGCAGGAAGCGATGCGCCAGCCTGAAGGACCGCCCGCCGGAGAAGGCCGGCGGCGCGATCCTGTGCTCCAGCATGTCGCCGAAGCGCGCCGGCGCGCGGAAGCCGCAGCGCAGGTCGACCAGTGGCGCGCCGCGGAAATGCGGGTCCGCCTCGGCCATTGCGCGGAAATCCACGCCGCGCGCCCGGGTCATGTCGGTAAAGCCCTCATCCATCCAGCGGATGAAATTGGCATGGAAGACGATCCTCGCCGGATCGCAATCATTCCAATGGACGAGGAAGCGCCTGACGAACTCGCTCACCCGACTTCGACCAGCACCGCCATGCCTTGCCCGCCACCCGCGCAGGCGCCGGCGATGCCCCGCTTCAGCCCGCGCCGCTTCAACTCCATCGCCACGGAGAGCACGCAGCGCACGCCGGTTGCCGCCAGCGGATGGCCGAAGGCGATCGCCCCGCCATTCACGTTGAACCGGTCGTGCGGCACGCCGAGCGCGCGCCTGACGGCCTCCGCCTGGGCGCCAAAGGCCTCGTTGATCTCGAACAGGTCGATGTCCTCGACGGCGAGCCCAAGCTTCCGCGTGAGCGCGATGGCCGCCGGCACCGGGCCAATGCCCATCACCTCCGCCGGCACGCCCGCCGCCGCGGCGGCGACCACCCGCCCGAGCGGCACCGCCCTGCCCTCGGCCGCGACCTTGTTCGTGGTCACGAGGACCGCCGCCGCCCCATCGACGATGGCGCTGCTGTTGCCCCCCGTCTGCACTCCGCCGAAGACGGGCTGGAGCTTCGCCAGCACCTCGATGGGCGTCGGCCGGATGTGGGTGTCGGCCGAGACGGCATCGACCTTGCGCGGCAGCTTCAGCCGCCGCGGCTTCAGCCCCGGCCCCTCGAAGGCGGCCTCCGTGACGGGCGCGATCTCTTCGCCGAGCCGCCCCACCGCCTGGGCCTCGAGCGCCCGGGCGAAGCTCGCCGCCGCATAGGCATCCGTCTCCGCGCGGCTGATGCCGTGCAGGCGGGCGAGGTTCTCCGCCGTCCCGCCCATCGCCGTGGCGCAGCCCGTGTCGTAGAGCGCCTCCCACAGGAAGTCCTTGAACTCCACCCCCCCGAGCGCGAAGCCGCCGCGCGAGGTGTAGCTGGCGACCGGCGCCCGGCTCATGCTCTCGGTGCCGACGGCGAGGGCGACATCGACCTGGCCCATGCTGGTCGCCCGCGCCGCCTGGGCGATGGCCTCGAAGCCCGTGGTGCAGAGCCGCTGCACGCCATGCGCCGGCCGGTCGTCCGGCATGCCGGCATAGAGGCCGACATGGCGCGCGAAGAAGAGCGCATCGAAGCTCGCCTGGGTGCAGTTGCCGGCGACGGTGGTGCCGATGCGCCTCGGATCGATCCCGGCCCGCGCCACCGCCGCCCGCGCCGCATGGATGCCGAGATCCGTCGGCGAGACGAGGGCCAGTGCCCCGTTCAGGTCGACGAAGGGCGTCCGCGCCCCGCCGGCGAGCACGGCATCCTGGAAGACCTCGACCATGGCGCCGGCTGCGTAGCGGCTCCAGTCCGGAGCTTCGGTCGTGGAAACGGGAGCATTCATGGCGTCAGCACCTCCGGATCGTTGTCGTCGTAGAGCCGCTCGAGATCGGCGGCCCGCCGCGCCTGGATGGCCCGGCCATTGAGCGAGCCTTTGTCCGTCACCTCCCCCGCATCGAGGGAGGGCGGCTCGAGCAGCACCATCGCACGGGCGACCCGGCGCGAGGAGCCACCCCCCGCCGCCGCATTGATTGCCGCGAGGTCCGCCCGCAGCCGTTCCCGCCACGCGGCATCGGCCGCTGCCGGATCGGCCGGGAAGACGAGCAGCCCCACATCCTCCCGGTCGGAGCCGACGACGACCGCGTCGCGCAGCATCCCGCCCAGCGCCGAGAGCACCCGCCCGCGCAATTCCTGCGCATTGATGCGCGTGCCGGAGGAGAGCTTGAAGTCCTCGACGATCCGCCCGTCGAAGCGCAGCCCCATCTCCGGCCGCGCTTCGTCCACCCAGGTGACGGCATCGCCGGTGCGGAAATAGCCCTCCTCGTCGAAGGCGGCCGCATCCGCCGCCGGCTCGTCGAGGTAGCCGCGGAAGACATTCGGCCCGCGCAGCCGGATCTCGATCTTGCCCTCGGCGGGCACCAGCTTGAGCTCGACGCCCGGCAGCGGCGTGCCGATGCCGCCCGGCGGCGCGGCCTCGGTATGCGTCGTGGTCGCTGCCGGCGCCGTCTCCGTCAGCCCCCAGGAGGAGACGACCGGCACCGGCCGCGGCGCGAACCGCGCGGCCAGCGCCTGCAGGCGGCGGAACTGCCCCTCCGGCAGCGCCGCCGCCGCGCTGAAGACGAGCCGCAGCCGGGCGAAGAAGCTCTTCGCCAGCGCCTCGTCCACCTCCAGCGCCGGCAGCAGCAGCGCATAGCCGCGCGGCACGTCGAAGCGGAGCGTCGGCGACACGTCGCGCAGGTTGGCGATGGTCCGCTCGAACAGCCCCGGCATCGGCCGCCCCTCGTCGATCGCCAGCGTCCCGCCAAAGCGCAGCACCATGTTGAGGTTGTGACTGGAGCCGAAGACATGGCTCCAGGGCAGCCAGTCGAGCAGCAGCGGCGGATCCTCGGCGAGGAAGGGCCAGACCTGCAGCATCTGCTGCTGGTTGACGGCCATCATCCGCTGCGTCGCCGGCACGCCCTTCGGCACGCCGGTCGAGCCGGAGGTGAAGAGGATTTTTACGGGTTGGTCGGGATCGAGCGAGGCGATCGCGTCCTCGACGCGCCCGTCGCACGTCTCGGCGACCAAACTCTCGAAGGGCGTCGCCCCGTCGCCCACCACTTCGATGCCCTGCGCCTCCTCGCATCCCAGCGCCCGGGCGAAGGCCGCGGCGTCCTCCGCCATGATGAGGCCGGGCCGAAGCTTCCGCAGGATGTGCCGCAGCTTGCCGAGATCGCCGCTCTGCAGGCTGTAGGGCGTCGAGACGGCGGTGTAGGGCACGCCCACCGCCTGGGCCGCGAGCCCGAGCAGCGCAAGGCGGATCGAGTTGCCCGAGAGCACCACCACCGGCCGGTCCTGGCCGAGCCCCCGCCGCAGCAGCGCGCCGCTGATGCGCCGCGCCTGCTCCGCCGCCTCGGCATAGGTGAGGCGCCGCCAGGCCCCGTCCGCCCCGCGTTCCTGCAGGAAGACCCGCTCCGGTGCCGCCTCCGCCCAGTGCCAGAGCCAGTCGGTGATGCGCGGCCTGTAGGGCGCCAGCGGATCGGCCGATCGCAGCAGCCAGCCGCCGCCCGGCAGGGCGCTGCGCAGCATCCTCGGTGCGGCGAAGAGTGTCATGAACGATCTCCCGGCATTCCGCTCTTGCGGCGGCGCTCGCATGCAGGATAGTGCAGGAAACGGACCTTGGGGAAGCGATATCCTTTCGGTCCATAACAATCCGGGAGGGCGGAGATGGACGCAAGCGGCAATGCGGCGAGCTGGTTCCTCGACCGGCAATTGGCGGAGGGGCGCGGCGGCGCCACCGCCTTCATCGACCCGGACCGCAGCCTGACCTATGCCGCCCTCGCCGAGGCCAGCGCGCGCTTCGCCGGCAGCCTCCAGACCGCCGGCATCGCCCGCGAGAGCCGGCTGCTGATGGTGATGCTCGACACGGTCGACTTCCCCATCGTCTTCTGGGGCGCGCTGCACGCCGGCGTGGTGCCGGTGCCGGTGAACACGCTGCTGCCGCCGGAGCAGCTCGCCTACATGCTGGCCGACAGCCGCGCGGCGGCCGTCTGCGCCTCCGCCCCGCTGCTGCCCGCCCTCGGCCAGGCGCTGGCCGCCACGCCGCCCCGCCTGCTGCTGGTGGCGGGTGAGGGCAGCCTGCCGCCCGGCGCCCGCAGCCTCGCCGGCTTCCTCGCCGAGGGGACCGCGCTCGACCGGCCGGTGCCGGCCAGCCCGGACGAGGTCGCCTTCTGGCTCTACTCCTCCGGCTCCACCGGCGCGCCGAAGGGGGTGAAGCATGTCCATGCCAGCCTCCGCGCCACCGCGGAGACCTATGGCGCCCAGGTCCTCGGCCTCCGCGCCGATGACCTGGTCTATTCGGCGGCCAAGCTCTTCTTCGCCTATGGCCTCGGCAATGCGATGACCTTCCCGATGGCCGTCGGCGCCGCCAGCGTGCTGCTGCCCGACCGGCCGACCCCCGCCGCGGTGCTCGACGTCCTCCGCCGCCACCGGCCGAGCATCTTCTGCGGCGTGCCGACGCTCTACGCCGCGCTGCTGGCGCAGGAGGGCCTCGGCCACGGCGCCGGCTCCGACCGGCTGCGCCGCTGCATCTCGGCCGGCGAGGCGCTGCCGGAGCAGATCGGCCTGCGCTGGCGCGAGCAGACCGGCTGCGACATCCTCGACGGCATCGGCTCGACCGAGATGCTCCACATCTTCGTCAGCAACCGGCCGGAGGCGATCCGCTACGGCACCACCGGCCTCGCCGTGCCCGGCTACGAGCTCCGCATCGTCGACGAGGGCGGGCGCGAGGTTCCGGATGGCGAGATCGGCGAGCTGCTGGTCCGCGGCCCCTCGGCGGCCGAGGGCTACTGGAACCAGCGCGCCAAGACCCGCCGCACCTTCGAGGGCGAGTGGACCCGCACCGGCGACCAGTACGTCCGTGAGGCGGATGGCTTCTACCGCTACCAGGGCCGCGCCGACGACATGTTCAAGGTGAGCGGCATCTGGGTCTCCCCCTTCGCCGTGGAGGCGGCGCTGATGACCCACCCCGCGGTGCAGGAGGCCGCCGTCATCGGCGAGGAGGACGCCGATGGCCTGGTAAAGCCCAAGGCCTTCGTCGTGCTGAAGCCGGACGCCGCCGAGGACAACCTGTTCGACGCGCTGCGCGACACCGCCAAGTCCCGCGCCGGCCCCTGGGCCTATCCGCGCTGGGTGGAGGTGCTGGAGGAGCTGCCCAAGACCGCGACCGGCAAGATCCAGCGCTTCAAGCTGCGCGCGCCATGAGGATCGAGCTCGCCGAGGGCGCGCTGGAAGCCGCCTGGTGGGGGAAGGGGCCCGAGGCGGCGCCGACCATCCTGCTGCTGCATGAGGGGCTCGGCAGCCTCTCCCTCTGGCGCGACTTCCCGGAGCGGCTGGCGGAAGCGACCGGCTGCGGCGTCATGGCCTTCTCGCGCTTCGGCTATGGCCAGTCGGACGGCATCGCCCTGCCGCGCCCGCTGGATGCCATGCAGCGCGAGGGGCGGGAGGTGCTGCCGCGGGTGCTGGACGCCGCCGGCATCCGCCGCTGCATCCTCCTCGGCCATTCCGATGGCGGCTCCATCGCCGTCATCCATGCCGGCTCACACCAGGACCAGCGGGTGAGGGGCCTCGTGCTGCTCGCCCCGCATGTCTTCGTCGAGGACTTCGCCCTCCCCGCCATCCGCGCCGCCCGCCGGCGCTGGGAAGAGGGCGACCTGCGCGCCCGCCTCGCCCGTCACCACCGCGACCCGGAGGCGGCCTTCCTCGGCTGGAACGACACTTGGCTGCATCGGGACTTCCCGCGCCTCTTCGACCTGCAGCCGGATGTCGCCCATATCCGCGTGCCCATCCTGGTGATCCAGGGCGAGGCGGACCCCTACGGCACGCCGGAGCAGGTCCGGGCCATCGAGCGGGAGGCCTATTGCCCGGTGGAGGCGCTGCTGCTCCCCGGCATCGGCCACGCCCCCCATCAGGAGGCGCCGGAGGCGGTGCTCGCCGCCGTGCAGGACTTCGCCGCGCGGCTCTTCGGTTCGCACGAGGCATTATAATGCATATGCCCTTGCTTAATGTCCTCTATGTGCATTATATAGCAGTCATAAGCCCCGAGGGAAAGGCGCGTCCATGATCGACTTCCAAACCGATCCGAGCCGCTACCGCCATTGGCGGCTGCAATTCGACGGCCCCATCGCCCAGATCGTCATGGATGTGGACCCGGCGGGCGGCCTCTTCGACGGGTATGAGCTGAAGCTCAATTCCTACGACCTCGGCGTCGACATCGAGCTGGCGGACGCCGTGCAGCGCCTGCGCTTCGAGCATCCGGAGGTGGGCGCCGTCGTCATCCGCTCTGGCAAGGAGAACGTCTTCTGCGCCGGCGCCAATATCCGCATGCTCGGCAAGTCGAGCCACGGTCACAAGGTCGGCTTCTGCAAATTCACCAACGAGACCCGCTGCGCGATCGAGGATGCCAGCGAGAACTCCGGCCAGCGCTACCTCGCCGCCATCAACGGCACCGCGGCGGGCGGCGGCTATGAGCTGGCGGTTGCCACCGACCACATCCTACTGATCGACGACCGCCGCTCCACCGTCTCCCTGCCGGAGACGCCGCTGCTCGCCGTCCTCCCCGGCACCGGCGGGCTGACGCGCGTGACGGACAAGCGCAAGGTGCGCCGCGACCTGGCCGATGTCTTCTGCTCCACCGAGGAGGGGGTGCGCGGCAAGCGCGCCGTCGAGTGGCGGCTGGTGGACGAGGTCGTGCCGCCCTCCGCCTGGGAGGGCCGGGTGATGCAGCGCGCCGCCGAGATCGCCGCGCGCTCCGACCGGCCGCGGGAGGCGCGCGGCGTCGCCCTCACACCGCTCGAGCGGCGGATCGAGGCGGATGCGCTGCGCTACGGCTTCGTCTCCGTCGCCATCGACCGGGCGAGGCGCCAGGCCGTCCTCACCGTCGCCGCGCCCCCTGGCCCGCCGCCCGAGGCGCTGGAGGCGGCGAAGACCGCGGCCTTCTGGCCGCTGCAGATGGCGCGCGAGCTGGACGACGCCATGCTGCATCTCCGCCTGAACGAGCCGGAGATCGGCCTCTGGGTGCTGCGGACGGAGGGTGATGCATCCCATGTCCTGGCGCATGACGCATGCCTCGATGCCCACGCCTCCGATTGGTTCATCCGCGAGGTTCGGCTGAACCTGAAGCGCGTGCTGAAGCGCCTCGACATGACCTCGCGCAGCCTCGTCGCGCTGATCGAGCCCGGCAGCTGCTTCGCCGGCACGCTCGCCGAGCTCGCCTTCGCCGCCGACCGCAGCGTGATGCGCCACGGCGCCGCGCTCGCCCTCTCGCCGCTCAACCACGGCGCCTATCCGATGGCGAATGGAATGACCCGGCTGCAAACCCGTTTCTACGGCGAGCCCGCCAGCCTCGACGCCGCCCGTGCCCGCACCGGTGCGATTGAGGCGGAGGATGCGGAGGCGATGGGCCTCGTCACCTTCGCCTATGACGAGGTGGACTGGGAGGACGAGGTCCGCATCATGCTGGAGGAGCGCTCCAGCTTCTCGCCCGATGCGCTGACCGGGATGGAGGCCAATCTCCGCTTCGTCGGGCCGGAGACGATGGAGACGCGCATCTTCGGCCGACTGACCGCCTGGCAGAACTGGATCTTCCAGCGCCCCAACTCGGTCGGCGAGCAGGGCGCGCTGAAGCTCTACGGCAGCGGCGTGCAGCCGAGCTTCGACCGCAACCGCGTGTAAATCCGAGGAGACGAGACATGCCCGACGGAATGAACGTCGACTATGACGGCCTGATCCCGAACAATGTCGGCTTGGCCGAGGATGCACGGGTGAAGAAGGCGCTGGAGACCTGGCACCCCGGCTATATCGACTGGTGGAAGGACATGGGGCCCGAGGGCTTCCAAGAGGCGCTGGTCTATCTCCGCACCGCCGTCAGCGTCGACCCGAAGGGCTGGGCCCGCTTCGACTACGTCAAGATGCCCGAGTACAAGTGGGGCATCCTGCTGGCGCCGAAGGTCGAGGGCCGCCTCATCGGCTTCGGCCAGCACAAGGGCGAGCCCGCCTGGCAGGAGATCCCCGGCGAGTACCGCGGCATGCTGCGCCGGCTGATGGTGATCCAGGGCGACACCGAGCCCGCCTCGGTCGAGCAGCAGCGCCATCTCGGCAAGACCGCGCCCTCGCTCTACGACCTGCGCAACCTCTTCCAGGTCAATGTGGAGGAGGGCCGGCATCTCTGGGCCATGGTCTACCTGCTGCAGAAATACCTCGGCAAGGACGGTCGCGAGGAGGCGGAGGAGCTGCTCAACCGCCGCTCCGGCAATGCCGACAGCCCGCGCATGCTCGGCGCTTTCAACGAGGCGACGCCGGACTGGGTGAGCTTCTTCATGTTCACCTTCTTCACCGACCGCGACGGCAAGATGCAGCTCGAGGCGCTGGCGCAGTCGGGCTTCGACCCGCTGAGCCGCACCTGCCGCTTCATGCTGACCGAAGAGGCGCACCACATGTTCGTCGGCGAGACCGGCGTGCAGCGCATCATCGAGCGCACCTGCGAGGCGATGAAGGCGGCCGGCATCAGCGACCCGACGGATGTGGAGCGCATCCGCGCGCTCGGCGTGGTCGACCTGCCGACGCTCCAGCGCAAGATGAACCTGCATTTCTCGCTGACCCTCGACCTCTTCGGCAACGAGGTCTCGACCAACGCGGCCAATGCCTACAATGCCGGGATGAAGGGCCGCTACCGCGAGGACAAGATCGAGGACGACCACCGCCTGCTCGACGCCACCTACCCCGTGCTGCGCTGCGTGGACGGGCAGATCGCGCAGGAGGCGGTGCCGGCGCTCTCAGCGCTCAACATGCGGCTGCGCGACGACTACGTGCAGGACTGCCAGGGCGGGGTGAACCGCTGGAACAAGGCGATCGAGAAGGCCGGCATCCAGTTCCGCCTGACCCTGCCGCATGTCGCCTTCAACCGGCGCATCGGCGAGTTCTCGCGCCTGCATGCCGACCCGGAGGGCCGCGTGATCGACGCCGCCACCTTCGCCGCCAACCATGACCGCTGGCTGCCAAATGCGGACGACAACCTCTACATCACCGGGCTGATGAAGCCGGTCGATGCGGCGGGTGCCTATGCCGGCTGGATCGCGCCGCCGAAGGTCGGCATCGACAACAAGCCGGGCCATTTCGAGTATGTGAAGATCTGGAACTGACCGGCCGCCAGGCGCGGGCCGGCCCGCGCCTGGCGAGTGTGGCGGAGGAAGCAGGCATGCTGAAGCAGCACCTCATCGACCCCGAGATCTGCATCCGCTGCAACACCTGCGAGGCGACCTGCACGATCGGCGCCATCACCCATGACGAGAACAACTATGTCGTGGACGCGTCGATCTGCAACGCCTGCATGGATTGCGTGGCGCCCTGCCCAACGGGCGCGATCGACAACTGGTTCCAGGTGCCGGCCGCCTTCAGCCTGGGGGAGCAATTCTCCTGGTCCGAACTGCCGCCGCGCCCGGCCGAGGAAGCGGCACCCGACGCCCTCGACGAGCAGGCCGAGGCGCTGATCGCGGCCGCCCATGCCGGCGCCGGCGGCAAGGCGCGCGCCCCGGCCTCGGCCAGCAAGCCGCGCGTCAACCTCTTCAACCGCGCGGTGCCGGCCGTGGCGAAGGTCGTCGGCAATATCCGCGTCACGCGCTCGGGCACCGGTTCCGACGTCCATCACATCATCCTCGATTTCGGCGCGACCGCCTTCCCGGTGCTGGAGGGCCAAAGCATCGGCATCACCCCGCCGGGTGCCACAGAGATGCGGCTCTACTCCATCAGCAGCGCGCGCGACGGCGAGCGGCCGAACACCAACAACCTGGCGCTGACGGTCAAGCGGGTGGAGGGCGGCCTCGCCTCCAACTATCTCTGCGACTTGCCGATCGGTGCGACGGTGCCGGTGACCGGGCCCTTCGGCGCCACCTTCCTGATGCCGGACGATGGCGACACCGACCTCGTCATGATCTGCACCGGCACCGGCGCGGCGCCCTTCCGTGGCTTTACCGAGCGGCGGCGCCGCCTGGCGCAACAGGGCAGGGGGCGGCTGCACCTCTTCTTCGGCGCCCGCACGCCGGAGGAACTGCCCTATTTCGGCCCGCTGCAGAAGGTGCCGGCGGCGCTGCTCGACCAGCATCTCTGCTTCAGCCGCGTGCCCGAGAAGCCGCGCGAGTACGTCCAGCACCGCATGCGCACCGAGGCGCCGGCACTCGCGGCGTTGCTCCGCAAGCCCTCTACCCATATCTATGTCTGCGGGCTGCGCGGTCTGGAGGCCGGCGTGGAGGAGGCGCTCGAGGCGATCGGGCGCGAGCATGGCATCGACTGGCCCGGGCTGCGCGGCCAGATGCGGGAGCAGGGACGCTACCACGTTGAGACCTACTGAGGCCTTCACCCATACCCGCCGCATCACCTGGGGCGAGACGGATGCGGCGCGCATTGCCTATACCGCGCGCTTCCTCGACTTCGCCATGGAGGCGGTGGAGCGCTGGTTCCAGGACCGGCTCGGCACCGGCTGGTACGAGATGAATGTCGACGAGGGCATCGGCACCCCCTTCGTGCATGTGCAGATGGATTTCCGCAGCCCCGTCACCCCGCGCGATACCCTCGCCAGCACGGTCCGGCTTGCCCGCCTCGGCGGCTCCTCCCTCCGCTTCGCCGTGACAGGCCGCGTGGGCGAGCGGCTGGTCTACGAGGCGGAGCTGGTCTGCGCCTTCGTCGATGCCGCGCGGATGAAGCCGATCCCGGCGCCCGAGCGCTACCGCCCCGCGCTGGAGGCGGAGGCGGCGCTCGCCTGAGCCTCCAGCAGCCGCGCAATGCGGTCGAAGCGCGGGTCCGGGTCCCCGGAGTGGCGGAAGGTGCCGCTGGCGCGCAGCACCGGTTCGCCATCCGCCGTCATCAGGCATTGGCCGAAGAGCATCCCGCGCGTCACCTTCAGCACCTCCGGCCGCGCCTCCACCCAGGCGCCGATGCGCGCCGGGCCGATGAAATCGGTCGCCAGGCTGACGGTGACCAGGAACCTCCTGAGCCGCGCCATATGGTTGCAGCCGCCGGTCAGCACGATGTCGGCGAAGGCGGTCAGCATCCCGCCATGGCAGAGCTCCATCGGGTTGCAATGCCTCAGCTCCACCCGGAAGCCGAGCAGGATGCCCTCGCCCTCCGGCTTCACCCAGAAAGGTCCGACCAGGCTGTTGAAGATCGGCAGCGCATGCTCGGGCAGGCGGAGATAGCCGGGCGGCGCAATGCTCATGTGCCAGAGGCCGCCTGCAGCCCGGCGAGCAGCGCCTCGAGGCTCGCCTCCGGCGCCTGGCCGGTGGTGTCGACCGTGAGGTCGGCCTTGGCATAGAGCGCCTCGCGGCTCGCCAGTATGGCGCGGAGGTCCTCCATAGCGCGGCGGTTGTCGCGCATCGGCCGCGTGTCGCCCTGCTCGACGACGCGGCGCATATGCTCCTCCGGCGAGGCGCGCAGCCAGACGGTGGTGCAGGTGCCGAGCAGGAATTCGAAGCTCGACGCCTCGGCGACGATCCCGCCGCCGGTGGCGATCACCGCCGGCTCGCCATCCTGCACCAGGCGCTGCAGTGCCTCCCGCTCCAGCCGGCGGAAGCCCTCCTGGCCATGGATGGCGAAGATGTCCGAGAGGTCCATCCGCCCCTCGCGCTCCACCTCCCGGTCCAGCTCGACGAAGCGGGTGCCGAGCCGCGCCGCCAGCATCCGCCCGAGCGTCGACTTGCCGGCGCCGCGCAGCCCGACGAGGGCGATCCGCTGCGCCCGGCGATCCGCCTCCCGCCGCCCGAGATGGCGCAGCAGCAGGCCGCGCGCCTCCGCCATCCGCGCCTCGGGCAGCTGCGCCACCACCTGCTCCAGCAGCAGCCGTTCCACCGTGCGCTCCGGCCGCTCCCCCACCAGCTCCTCCACCGCAAGGCCGAGCGCCCGGGCGATGCGCCGCAGCAGCAGGATGGAGATGTTGCCGTGCCCGGCCTCGATCTGCGCGATGTAGCGCTCCGAGACATGGGAACGGCGCGAGAGGTCCCGCCGCGTCACGCCGCGCCGCGCGCGCAGCAGGCGCAGCCGGTCGCCGAGCGCGGCGAGGAAGCCGCTGTCCTCCGGTTCGGCATGGGCGCGATCGGGCGTGGTCACGGCGAGACTGCTTGCATCGCTTTGTTCAGTTGCATAACAATGGGCGGCAGGGGAGGTGGTTGGGCAAAGCCTGAGGCCCGGCAAGCCATCCTGCCGAATCAAGAAGAGGCTGCGGTAGGGGCGGATTAGGCCCCGGGCCTGCGGCTGACAAGCGGGAACAGGAGGATCATCCATGCCAGCCATCACCCGCCGCGGCCTGATCGCCGGCGGCACCGCCCTCGCCGCCTGGCCGGCCCGGGCGCAGCAGCGGCCGCTGAGGATCGGCGTGCTGACCGACCTGTCCGGCCCCTTCCGCGACTATTCGGGCGGCGTCTCGGTCGCCGCGGTGCGGCAGGCGGTGGAGGATTTCGGGTCCGGCCTCAGCGTCGAGGTGATCCAGGGCGACCACCAGAACAAGCCGGACATCGCCGCCTCCCTCGCCCGGCAATGGTTCGACCGCGACGGGGTGGATGCGGTGGTGGACGTCGTCGGCTCCGCGGCCGCGCTGGCGGTCTCGGGCGTCGCGCGGGAGAAGGACAAGGTCTGTATCGTCACCGGCGCGGGCACCGCCGACCTCACCGGCCCGGCCTGCTCGCCCAACACCGTGCATGTCGCCTACGACACCTGGATGCTGGCGAAGTCGACCGGCACCGCCATGGTGCGCGCGGGCGGCGACAGCTGGTGCTTCATCACCGCCGACTACGCCTTCGGCCATGCGCTGGAGCGCGACACCTCCGCCATGGTGCAGGTCGCCGGCGGCAAGGTGCTCGGCAGCGCGCGGCATCCCTTCCCCGGTACGACCGACTTCTCCTCCTACCTGCTGCAGGCGCAGGCCTCGGGCGCCAAGGTGCTCGGCATCGCCAATGCCGGCAACGACATCGTCAACACCATCAAGCAGGCGGCGGAATTCGGCCTCACACGCCGCATGCGCCTGGTCGGACTGGTCATGACCATCGTCGACGTCCATGCGGTCGGCCTGCAGGCGACGCAGGGCCTCTACATGACCGAGACCTTCTACTGGGACCTCAACGACCGCACCCGCGCGCTCTCCCGCCGCCTTGCGCCCAAGGTGAACAACGTGCGGATGACGATGCTGCAGGCCGGCTCCTACAGCGGCGCGCTGCACCTGCTGAAGGCGGCGGCGGGCATGGATGCCGCGGCCCGCGCCTCCGGCCGCGCCGTCGTCGAGAGGATGAAGGCGATGCCGACCGACGACGACGCCTTCGGACCGGGGCGCATCCGCGAGGACGGCCGCAAGCTGCACCCCGCCTACCTGCTGCAGGTGAAGGCGCCGGGCGAGTCGGCGGGACCTTGGGACTATTGCCGCGTCGCGGCGACGACCGAGGCCGATGAGGCCTTCCGCCCGATGGCCCAGGGCGGCTGCTCGCTGGTCCGCGCCTGAGAAGGCGGCGGACTGCCCGCACCTTGGGCAGTTTCGGGCCGGGAACCGCGTCTTTACCCCACCCCGATGCTTGAAGCAGGGTGGGGTTCTGCCGCAGGCTCCGGGGCGAGGGGGACCTTCGCCTGCCCGACACCACGCTTCACCGCACCGGCCAGACCAGCCGCGGCGCCATCGAGTTCATCAAGGTGACCAAGCGCTTCGGCGGCTCGGTCGCGGTAGATGCGCTCGACCTTCGGATCGCTCCCGGCACCTATTGCTGCCTGCTCGGCCCCTCCGGCTGCGGCAAGACGACGAGCCTCCGGATGCTCGCCGGGCATGAGCGGCAGAGCAGCGGCGACATCCTGCTCGACAACCACGAAGTCAGCGGGCTGCCGCCGGCCCGCCGCGGCACGGCGATGATGTTCCAATCCTACGCCCTCTTCCCGCATCTCTCCTGCCTCGACAACGTCGCCTTCTCGCTCCGCATGCGCGGCGTCGCCAAGGCCGAGCGCCACGCCAAGGCGCACAGGATGCTGCGCCTGGTCGAGCTCGATGCCCTGGCGGACCGGCTGCCGGCGCAGCTCTCGGGCGGGCAGCAGCAGCGCGTCGCGCTGGCCCGCGCGCTGGTCACCAACCCCGCGGCGCTGCTGCTGGACGAGCCGCTCTCGGCGCTCGACCCCTTCCTCCGCGGCCGGGTGCGGGCGGAGCTCAAGCGCTTCCAGCGCGAGCTCGGCATCACCTTCGTCCATGTGACGCACAGCCAGGACGAGGCGCTCGCGCTCGCCGACCTGGTGGTGCTGATGCGGGACGGGCGGATCGAGCAGCAGGGCACGCCCTTCGAGGTCTTCGACGCCCCCCGCACCGCCTTTGCCGCGCGCTTCATGGGTGGGCACAACGTGATGGCGATGCCGCAGGGGCTCGTCGCGGTGCGGACGGACCGCACGCTGCTGCGCCCTGCAGGGCAGGGCTCGGCGCAGGCGACGGTGCGCGGCGTCGAATACACCGGCACCGGCTTCGCCGTGACGCTGGCCGGGCCGGCGGGCGAGGAATGGCAGGCGCTGGTCGGTGAAGCCACGCTGCGCGAGCGGCCATTGGAGCCGGGCGAGGCGGTCGGCCTCGGCTGGGACGAGAAGGATCTCCGCCACCTGGCGGACCGGACATGACGGAGAAGGAGACCCGAGGCATGGACAAGCCCATTCGCGCTGGCCGCCGCCAGCTTCTGCAAGGCGCGGCCGGCCTTGCCGCCGCAGGCCTCGCCGCCCCCGCCGTGCATGCGCAGGAGGCGGTGACGCTGCGCTATGTCGGCACGGCGGTGAACCAGCATGCCGGCATCAAGGAGAAGGTGAAGCAGGACCTCGGCATCACCCTCGAATACATCCCTGTCACCTCGGACGACGTGGTGCGCCGCGCAGTGACGCAGCCGAACAGCTTCGACATCCTCGATTCCGAGTACTGGATGCTGAAGAAGATCATCCCCTCCGGCAACCTGGTCGGGATGGATGCCAACCGCATCAAGCTCGTCAACGAGATCACCACCGTCTTCACCAAGGGCGAGGTGGCCGGCAAGAAGATCGGCGACCAGGGCACGGCGCCGATCAAGGTCAGCTACCTGCCCGCGCGCGACGGCAAGACCTTCGCCTCCGGCCAGACGCAATGGCTGACGCTGATCCCGACCACCTACAATGCCGACACGCTCGGCATCCGCCCGGACAAGGTCGGCCGCCCGATCGCCAGCTGGTCGGAGCTGCTGAACCCCGAGTTCAAGGGCAAGGCCAGCATCCTCAACATCCCCTCGATCGGCATCATGGATGCGGCGATGGCGGTGGAGGCGATGGGCCGGCACAAATACGCCGACAAGGGCAACATGACTCGCGCCGAGATCGACCTGACGATGCGGGTGCTGACCGAGGCGAAGCGCGCCGGCCAGTTCCGCGCCTTCTGGAAGGACTTCAACGAGAGCGTCAACCTGATGGCCTCGGGCGAGACGGTCATCCAGTCCATGTGGTCGCCGGCGGTGACGGCGGTGCGCAGCCGCGGCATTCCCTGTACCTACCAGCCGCTGAAGGAGGGCTACCGCGCCTGGGCCGCCGGCTTCGGCCTGCCGAGGACGCTGTCGGGCCGGAAGCTCGACGCCGCCTACGACTTCATCAACTGGTTCCTCTCCGGCTGGGCCGGCGCCTTCCTCAACCGCCAGGGCTACTACTCGGCCGTGCTGTCGACGGCGCAGAAGAACATGGAACCCTATGAGTGGGACTTCTGGATGATGGGCAAGCCGGCGGCGCAGGACATTAAGGCGCCCGACGGCACGGTGATGGAGAAGGCGGGGTCGGTGCGCGACGGCGGCAGCTTCGACGCGCGCATGGGCGCCGTCGCCTGCTGGAACGCCGTCATGGACGAGAACGACTACATGGTCAGGAAATGGAATGAGTTCATCGCCGCCTGACCGCCGCCCGATGGGCCGTCCTGTGGCGCCGCTGCTCCAGGCGGCGCCGCTGGCGCTGGTGCTGCTGCTCTTCTTCGTGTTCCCGCTGCTGGCGACCGGGGTCGTCAGCCTGTGGAATTACACGGAGTACTCGCTGGTGCCGGACGTCACCTCGCGCAACTATGTCGAAATGTTCGAGGGCTGCTCCAACATCTCGGAGGGGCTCTGCGCCACCTTCGGCACCTATCTCTCGACGCTCCGGCTCTGCGCGATGGTCTGGGCGGTCACGACGCTCTTCGGCTTCGGCATCGCCTATTTCCTCGCCTTCCATATCCGCTCGGACACGGTGCGGATGGCGCTCTTCCTGGTTTGCACCGCGCCCTTCCTCACCTCCAACGTCATCCGCATGATCTCCTGGCTACCGCTGCTGGGACGCGAAGGGGTGGTGAACCAGGCCCTGATCGCGACCGGCCTTGTCGACCAGCCGCAGGACTGGCTGCTCTTCTCCGACTTCTCGGTCGTGCTGGCCTTCGTCCACCTCTACACGCTCTTCGTCACCGTCCCCGTCTTCAACAGCATGATGCGGATCGACCGCCGCCTGCTCGAGGCGGCGCAGGATGCGGGGGCGAGCGGCTGGCAGACGCTCCGGCATGTAGTCATCCCGCTGACCAAGCCCGGGCTCGTCATCGGCTCCATCTTCGTCATCGTGCTGGTGATGGGCGACTTCGTGACCATCGGCGTGATGGGCGGGCAGCAGATCGCCTCCATCGGCAAGGTGATCCAGGTGCAGATGTCCTACCTGCAATTCCCGGCGGCCGCGGCCCAGGCGGTGGTGCTGCTCGGCCTGGTGCTGCTGGTGATCGCGGCGATGACCAGGCTCATCGACATCCGGCGGGAGCTGTGATGGACGAGGATCGCCGCCCGCTCTCCTTCTGGCTGCTCGGGGCCTTCTTCCTGCTCTTCGTCGTCTTCCTCTACGGGCCGACGCTCACCATCCTCGTCCTGTCCTTCCAGGGGCCGGAGGGCGGGCTGACCTTCCCGCTGCGCGGGGTCTCGACCCATTGGTACGAAACGCTCTGGCGCGGCGCCGGCGTCATCGACATCTGGTCCTCCTTCCGCCGCTCGCTGCGGCTCGGCCTCGTCGTCATGGTGCTGACGACGGTGATCTCGCTCCTCGCCGGCTATGCCTTCCGCCGGCGCTTCCCCGGCCAGGGGCTGCTCTTCAACCTGACCATCGCCAGCCTGATCGTGCCCTCCATCGTTGTCTCGCTTGGCATCGCCCTCGAATTCCGCCTACTCGACGATGCGGTGAAGGCCTTCGCCGAGGAGCATGGCGTCGCATGGCTGAACGAGGGCTACACCACGGCCATGGGCCTCTTCACCTCGGGGCTCGGGGCGCATCTCACCTGGACGCTGCCCTTCGGCCTGCTCATCATGTTCGCCGTGTTCAACCGCTTCCCAAACGACCTGGAGGAGGCCGCGCGCGACCTCGGCGCCTCGCCCTGGCAGGTCTTCCGCCACGTCGTGCTGCCGCTGGTGGCGCCGAGCCTGGTCGGCGTCGCGCTCTTCGGCTTCACCCTCTCCTGGGACGAGATCGCGCGGACCAGCCAGGCGATCGGCGATGCCAATACCCTGCCGCTCGAGCTCCAGGGCCTCACCAGCACGGTGACGACGCCGGAGATCTACGCCCTCGGCACCGTCGTCACCGGCGTCTCGGTGCTGGTGATCGCGCTCGCCTTCCTCGGCGTCTTCGTCGCCAGGCGGCGGGCGGCGAAGCGGCTGCTCGGATGACGGCGGAGGAGCTGCTGCGCGCCGCCCGCGGGGGCGGGGGGCTGCCGCCGCTCGGCGGGCCGCTGCGGGCGCTGGCCGAGGATGCGCGCGGCGACTGGGATGCCGCCCATGCGGCGGCGCAGGCGGGCGAGGATGCCGACAGCGCCTGGGTGCATGCCTACCTGCACCGCAAGGAGGGCGACCTCGCCAATGCCGGCTACTGGTACCGCCGAGCCGGCCGGGCGATGCCGGCCGGCACGCTTGAGGAGGAATGGCTGACCATCGCCCGCCACCTGCTCGCTCAGGCTGGCTGAGGCGAGCGCCGCCGGAAGTCCTGCGCCATCTCCTCCAGCGTGACGAAGCGCACGCCGGGGTGCTTCAGCATATGGGCGATCAGCCGCTCCAGCATCATCAGCACCTGCGGCCGGCCGGAGACGTCCGGGTGGATGGTCATCGGCACCACGGCATAGTCGTATTCGCGGTAGATGAAGTCGAAATGGTCGCGCCAGATCTGCTCGAGCTGGTGGGGCGAGACATAGCCGTGGCTGTTCGGGAATTTCTTGATGAACATCATCGGCGGCAGGTCGTCGAGATACCAGGAGGCCGGAATCTCGACGAGGCCGGTGGTCTTGCCGCGGGTGAAGGGCTTCATCCAGCTCTCGGCGGGCTTCGAGTAGTCGATCGGCGTCCAGCCGTCGCCAGTGCGGACATAGTAGGGCGTGCAGTCGTGGTGCATCAGCGAATGGTCGTAGGCGATGCCGCGCTCGACCAGGATCTCGATGCTGGTCGCGCTCACCTCCCACCAGGGCGCGACATAGCCGACCGGCTTCCGGCCCCAGTGCTTCTCGATCAGGCCGATGCACTTGTCGAAGATCGCCTCCTCCTGCTGGCGGCTGAGCGCCAGCGGATTCTCGTGGCTGTAGCCATGCAGGCCGATCTCGTGCCCGGCCTTGGCGACCATGTCGGTCTGCTCCGGGAAGCTCTCGATGGTATGGCCGGGGATGAACCAGCTCTGCGTCAGGCCGAAGCGCTCGAACAGCCGCAGGATGCGCGGCATGCCGACCTCGGCGGCGAAGACGCCGCGGCTGATGTCGCCCGGGCTGTCCTCACCCATGTAGCTGCCGAGCCAGCCCGCCACCGCGTCGCAATGGATGCTGAAGGCGCACAGGATTTCCTTGGCCATGACCGTCCCCCTTGCGTGACGGCGCCTAGCCGGCCTCGGCCAGCGCCCGCAGCACGATACCCTCGGTCAGCACCTGTGGCAGCACCTGCGGCGCCCCGCCGCCCGCGGGATAGAGCAGGTAGAGCGGCACCCCCTCCCGCCCGTGCTCGCGCAGCAGGGCGCCGATCGCCGGGTCGCCCTGGGTCCAGTCGCCGACGAGATAGGCGAGGTTCCGCCCGGCGAAGGCCGCCTGCACCGGGCCGCTCCGCAGCACCAGCTGCTCGTTGACCTTGCAGGTGATGCACCAGGCCGCGGTGAGGTCGACGAAGACCGGCCGCCCCTCCGCCTGCAGCGCCGCGACCCGCGTCGCCGACCAGGCATCCGCCCGCGCCTCGGTGCCGGCGGCCGGCGGCGCCGCGGCGAGCCCCGGCAGCAGGGCGAGCGCCCCGATCGCCGCCGCCGCCGCCAGCATCCGCCCGGCCCGTCCGCCGCCCCGCTGCGCCAGCCCCAGCGCCCAGGCGGCGAAGCCGATGAGCACCGCACCGCCGAGCAGCAGCAGCAGCCCGTCCGGCCCCGCCTGCTGCGCCAGCACCCAGGCGAGCCAGGCCGCCGCCCCGTACATCGGGAAGGCGAGGCCCTGCCGCAGCGCCTCCATCCACCCGCCCGGCCGCGGCAGCCGCCCGGCCAAGCCGGGGAAGAGCCCGAGCAGCGCATAGGGCGCCGCCAGCCCGAGGCCGAGCGCGGCGAAGACCAGCAGCGTCCCGGCCGGCGGCAAGGCCAGCGCTGCCCCGACCGCCGCCGCCATGAAGGGCGCGGTGCAGGGCGTCGCCACCAGCACCGCGAGCGCCCCGGTGAAGAAGCTCCCCGCATGCCCGCCGCGCGCGGCGAGCCCGGCCCCGGCCCCCGCCGGCCCGCCGACCGCATAGACGCCGGAGAGGTTGAGCCCGACCGCCAGCATCAGCCAGGCGAGGACGGCGACGAAGGCCGGCGCGGTGAACTGGAAGCCCCATCCCGCGGCGATGCCCGCCCCCCGCAGCCCGATCAGCGCCCCGGCCAGGGCGAGGAAGCAGGCGAGCACCCCCGCCGTGTAGCTCGCCGCATGCGCCCGCACCTCGCGCCGCGCCGCGCCGGAGAGCCTGGCGAGGGCCATGGCCTTCATGGCGAGGATGGGGAAGACGCAGGGCATCAGGTTCAGCAGCAGCCCGCCGAGCAGCGCCGAGCCGAGCACCTGCCAGAGCGGCAGGCTCCCGCCCTCGACCGCCCCGCCCACCGGTGCCGCCACGTCATAGGCCGAGCGCACGCCCGCCGCATCCACCAGCGCCACCACGCCGGTGAGCGTCGCCGGCATGGCGGCGCCCTCCGGCCGGCTGAGGCTGAGGGTCAGCGCCCCGTCCCGCGCCTGCAGCGCCTGCGGCGCGGCATTCTCGATCAGCCCCGGCGCGTCGGGGAAGAACTCCGCCTCCCGCAGCGCCGCCGCCGACAGCCCCTCGCCCGCAAGGGTGAGGCTGCCGCGCCTGCCCTCCAACGCCGCCCGCGCCGTCCAAGGCAGGGGCCGCGGCGCGGCCGCCTCCGCCGCGGCGAAGAGCGACGCCAGCGCCGGATCCGCCTGGCCGCGCGCCGCGACCGGCAGGCTCAGCCGGAACCGTCCCTCCTCCGGGATGCAGAGCTCTGCGCAGACCAGCCAGTTCGCCTCCGCCTCCACCGTGAACTCGCCCGTTGCCCCGGCCGGGACGGTGACGGCGACCGGCAGCAGCAGCTCGCCCTCATAGCCGAAGCTCATCAGCGGCCCGGTCGGGATGCGCCGCGGCGCCGGCCAGGCGACGCCGCCCGCCGCCGCCCCCTCGGGCAGGGTGAGGGCGATCTCCGGCGCCGCCCCCGCATCGCCCGCATGGCGCCAATAGGTGTGCCAGCCCGGCGCCAGCGCCAGCCTGAGGCCGAGCCGGAGGCTCTCGCCCGGCGCCACCGCCACCCGGTCCGCCACCAGCGTCGCCACCGCCCGCGGCGAGCGCTGCGCCGCGCTCTCCGCCGCCCGGCCGGCACCGGGCAGCAGGGTCAGCAGGAGCAGGAGGGCGAGCAGGCACCGCATGGGCGGATAAAGGGGGGAGGCCCGCGCCGGCCGCAAGCCCCCACGAAAAAGAAGGCCGGGGACGCCCGTAGCGCCCCCGGCCCCCTACCGGTCTCAAAACCTTGCTGAAATGCCTCCCCCGCCGCCAATGCTGCGGCGGGGCTGTTGCCTCAGGCCCGCGCCGCCACCGGGCGGCGGGCCAGGCGCCGCAGGTCGCGCAGCGCGGAGCGCAGCAGCGCGGTCTCGCCCTCGGGCATCAGGCCTTCCTCATCGGCCTCCACCCGGCGCAGCAGGGTGGCGAGCTTCAGCGTCACGTCCGCATGGCAGCGGGCCGGGGCGGCAGCGAGCGCGGCGAGCGCCGCGAGCTCCGCATCGACCAGCAGCTCCATGATCGACTCGTCCGCGCTCTCGCTGCGCTCGATCTTGCCCAGCCGGTCCGCGAGGGTGGCGACCTCCTCGCCGTGGCGCGGCATCCCCGGGGCGGGCGGGCGGGCGAGTGGGAAAACGATGATCTCGGACATGGGGGCGTGATCCGTCAGCGGGTCTCGGGGCCGGCCCGGAATCGGGCCTGCTGGATGGGTCAGCCCTGGCGCCCGGCGCCGTTCTGCACGGGCAGGACATAGGCAGGTGGGCAGGCGGTGACCGCGCCGCCGGCGGCGAGGAAGGCCTCCACCATGCTGGAGATGGTCGCGCTGTCCGGCAGGCCGGCATCGCGGCAGCGGCGCTTGTGGGCGATGATGGCGCTCAGCGACCGGCGCCGGCTGTCGGCGGCATCGGCGGTGGCGGTGGGCAGGCGGCGGGCCTTGCCAGCGGGGAGTTTGGTCTGCATGGCCATCCTCACTTTTGCGCGATAGGATAAGGTATACACTTCACGGAGCCGCGAGCAAACCTTTTTTCGCAACCAGCGCGTGTTTTCTGCGGCGGATCGACCCCCCTCGCGTCCATGCCACGAACGCGAGGTGGCAGTTCTGTTCTCGCGCTGCCGTGTCGCACCGGCATGTCGCGCCCCGGCGAATTGTCGCGCGACGGTGTCAAATCCGGCGCTTTGGCCTTATGCCCCCGCCATGCTTCCTCCCGACCTCCCTTGGGACCTCCCCGTCGCCGAGGCCCTGCCGGCGCTGACCGCCGCCCTCCGCGCCGGCCCCAATGCCGTGCTCATCGCCCCGCCTGGCGCCGGCAAGACCACGCTCGTCCCGCTCGTCCTGCGGGAGGAGCCCTGGGCCGCGGCAGGGAAGCTGCTGGTGCTCGAGCCGCGCCGCGTCGCCGCCCGTGCCGCGGCCCGCCGCATGGCCGAGCTGCTCGGCGAGTCCGGCCCCGGTGGCACCATCGGCCTCTCGACCCGCCTCGACCGCGCCGTCTCGGCGGCGACGCGGGTCGAGGTGGTGACCGAGGGCCTGCTCGTCCGCCGCCTGCAGTCCGATCCCGGCCTTGAGGGCGTCGCCGGCGTGCTCCTCGACGAGGCGCATGAGCGCAACCTCGACACCGACCTGGCGCTCGCCCTCTGCCTCGACCTCCAGCGCGGCCTCAGGCCCGAGCTGCGCCTGCTGGCGATGTCGGCGACGCTCGACGGCACCGCCTTCGCCGGCTTGATGGGCGGCGCTGCGACCATCGAATCCCTCGGCCGCGCCTTCCCGGTCACGGTGGAGCACCGGCCCCGCGACCTCGCGGACGCCCGCGACCTGCCCGAGGCGATGGCCGCCGCCATCCGCGCCGCGCTGCGCGAGCATGAGGGCGACGTGCTCGCCTTCCTCCCCGGCTGGGGCGAGATCCGCCGCACCGCCGAGCGCCTCTCCGGCATCGCGGCCGACGTGCTGCCGCTCCATGGCGAGCTTCCCCCCGCCGAGCAGGACCGCGCACTCGCGCCCGGGCCCCGCCGCAAGGTCGTGCTCGCCACCTCCATCGCCGAGACCTCGCTGACCGTCCCCGGCGTGCGCATCGTCGTCGATGGCGGCTTCCGCCGCGCGCCGAGGCTCGACCCGGCGACCGGCCTCGCCCGCCTCGTCACGGTCCGCATCAGCAAGGCCGCCGCCGAGCAGCGCGCCGGCCGCGCCGGCCGCACCGCGCCGGGTGTGGCCATCCGCCTCTGGTCGGAGGCGCTGCATCGCGGCCTCGCCCCGCAGGACCGCCCGGCCATCCTGGAGGAGGAGCTCTCCGGCCTCGCCCTCGACCTCGCCGCCTGGGGCGCCGCGCCCGGCGACCTCGCCTGGCTCGACCCACCCCCGGCCGGGGCGCTCGCCGCCGCCCGCGCCCTGCTCGGGGACCTCGACGCGCTCGATGCCGAGGGCCGCATCACCCCGACCGGCCGCCGCATGGCCCGGCTCGGCACCCATCCCCGCCTCGCCCGCATGCTGGCCGCGGCCGAGGGGGAGGGGGAGGGGGCGCTCGCCGCCGACCTCGCGGCCCTCCTGGAGGAGCGCGACCCCATCAGGGGCCGGGAGGCGCCGAGCGACATCGCCCTCCGCCTCGACCTGCTGCACGGCGCCGACCACCCGAATGCCGACCGCCCGACCGTGCAGCGCATCCGCCGCGCCGCCGCGCTGCACCGCCGCCGCCTCGGCCTGCCCGGCGGCGCGCAGCCCGAGGGCGATCCCGGCGCCCTGCTCGCCGCCGGCTTCCCGGACCGCATCGCCGCCAGGCGCGGAGTCATGGCCGGCGCCTTCCGCCTGGCCTCGGGGCAGGGCGCCCGCCTTCCCGCAACCGACCCCTTGGGGAAATCCCCCCTGCTCGCCGTCGCCGACCTCGAATTGCAGGGCACCGAGGCGCGCATCCGCATGGCCGCCCCGCTCGACCGCGCCGTGCTGGAGAGGCGCTTCCCCGGCCGCTTCCGCCGCGAGGAGGGCGCCGCCTTCGACGCCCGCGCCAATGCCGTCCTCGCCCGCCGCCGCCTCCGCTTCGGCCCGCTGGTGCTGGAGGAGCAGCCGCTCCCCAACCCCGACCCCGCGCTGGTCGCGGCCGCCCTCGCCGAGGCCGTCGCGCTCCGCGGCCTCCGCGACCTGCCCTGGACGCCGGCCGCCCGCCAGCTCCAGGCCCGCCTCCGCTGGATCCGCGCCGTCGAAGGCGAGGCCTGGCCCAACCGGTCGGAGGCGGCGCTGGTCGCCGGCGTGCAGGACTGGCTGGCGCCGCACCTGCACGGCCTTTCCCGCCTCTCGGAGCTGGCCGCGCTGAACCTGCCCGACCTGCTGCTGGCGGACCTCCCCTGGGAGCGCCGCCGGCGGCTCGACGCCGCGCTTCCGGCCCGAATCGACCTCCCCGCCGGCCGCAGCGCGGCCATCGACTACGCCGGCGAGACCCCGACGCTCGAGGCCCGGCCCCAGCACCTCTATGGCCTGACCCGCCTGCCGCCGCTCGCCGAGGGCCGCATCCCCCTGCAGGTCGCCCTGCTCTCGCCGGCCGGCCGGCCGGTCGCCGTGACCGGCGACCTCGCCGGCTTCTGGCGCGGCGGCTGGCTGGAGGTGCGGAAGGAGATGCGCGGCCGCTACCCGAAGCACCACTGGCCCGAGGACCCGGCCGCCGCCGCCGCCGACCCGCCCCGCCCCGGCCGCGGCGGATGAACCGACCGTCACCAGTCCGGAGGTTGAAGGATCGCATCCATCTTCCCAAACTGGGCTGCAGCCCCGACACGCCCCGCCCCGAGGACCGCGCCCCCTGATGTCCGCCACCCTGACGCGCCGCCACGCCGGCCTCGCCTGCGCCGCCCTGCTGACCGGCTGCGCCACCGCGCCCTACCCGGCCAGCGCCCAGCGCGGCCTGCTGCCCGACTTCGCGGACCTCGCAGAGCGCGTCCTCCCCGCCGTGGTCAACATCGCCGTCACCGGCGAGACCACCGTGGCCCAGCTCCCGCCCGAGCTGCGCGGCACCCCGCTCGAGCGCTACTTCCGCGACCGGCTGCGCAACCGGCGGCAGGAGGTCTCCGGCGCCGGCTCCGGCTTCGTCATCGACCCGGCGGGCTTCGTCGTCACCAACAACCACGTCATCGGCAATGCCAGCCGCGTCGTCGTCTCGCTGCAGGACGGCACGGAGGTCACCGCCCGCATCGTCGGCTCCGACGAGCTGACCGACCTCGCCCTGCTGAAGGTCGAGTCGCCGCACAGCCTCGTCGCCGTGCCCTGGGGCAGCTCCGGGACGACGCGCGTCGGCTCCTGGGTGCTGGCGGCCGGCAATCCCTTCGGCCTCGGCGGCACCGTCACCTCCGGCATCGTCTCGGCGCGCGGGCGGGAGATCGGCGCCGGGCCCTTCGACGACTTCATCCAGACCGACGCCGCCATCAACCCGGGCAATTCCGGCGGCCCGCTCTTCAACGCCGCCGGCGAGGTGATCGGCATCAACACGGCGATCTACTCGCCCTCCGGCGCCTCCGCCGGCATCGGCTTCGCCACCCCCTCCGACCTCGCCCGCCCGGTGATCGAGCAGCTGAAGCGCGACGGCCGGGTCGAGCGCGGCTGGCTCGGCGTCTCCGTCCAGGACCTGGTGCCGGAGGATGGCCGCCCCACCCGCCGCGGCGTGCTCATCGCCGGCGTCGAGCGCACCAGCCCCGCCGGCCGCGCCGGGCTGCGCCAGGGCGACGTCGTGGTCGCCATCAATGGCGACCGGGTGGAGACCTCGCGCGCCCTGGTCCGCACCGTCGCCGCCGTCCCGCCCGGCCAGACCGTCCGCCTGACCGTGCTGCGGGAGGGGCGGGAGCGCGAGCTGCCCGTCCAGGTTGGCCGCCGCCCCGGCCAGGGTTAATATCCCGCACCCACAAGGACACCCGCCGCCATGCGCATCCTGCTGGTCGAGGACGATGCCGAGGTCGCCCGCTTCGTGAGGAAGGGGCTGCAGGAGGCCGGCCACACCGTCGAGCACGCCACCAACGGCCGCGACGGCCTGTTCCTTGCCGCTTCCGAGCAGTTCGACATGCTGGTGCTCGACCGCATGCTGCCCGGCGGCGTCGACGGCGTCCGCCTGGTCGAGACGCTGCGCAGCCAGGGCAACCGCACCCCCGTGCTCTTCCTCTCCGCCCTCACCGCGGTCGACGAGAAGGTGAAGGGGCTGAAGGCCGGCGGCGACGACTACCTGACCAAGCCCTTCGCCTTCGCCGAGCTCCTGGCCCGCGTCGAGGCGCTCGGCCGCCGCCCCTCGGTCGACGCGCCCGCGACCAAGCTCCGCGTCGCCGACCTCGAGCTCGACCTGCTCTCCCGCACGGTGACTCGCGCCAGCAAGCGCATCGACGTGCAGCCGCGCGAATTCCGCCTGCTGGAGCACCTGATGCGCCATGCCGGCCAGGTGGTGACGCGCACCATGCTGCTCGAGAAGGTCTGGGACTACCACTTCGACCCGCAGACCAACGTCATCGACGTCCATGTCTCGCGCCTGCGGCAGAAGCTCGACAAGGGCTTCGACCGGCCGCTGATCCACACGGTGCGGAATGCGGGGTACATGATCCGGGCCGAGCCCTGAACGAGCTTTCCTCCCGCCTGCGGGCCGACCAGGCGCTGGCCCCGGGCCTGGCTGCCGGCCCGCCGCGGCTGCTGCGCAGCGCCGGCTTCCGCTTCGCCCTGCTCTTCGCGGCGATGTTCGCCTCCGCCGCCATCGCCCTCGTCGCCGTGCTCTGGTGGGCGACGGCGGGGGCGCTCGACCGCCAGACCGATGCCGCCATCCGCGCCGACGCCATCGCGCTCGCCGAGCGCTGGCGGGAGGCGGGCGCCACGGGCCTCGCCGAGGCGATCGAGGAGCGGCTGGCCGTCGATGTCGAGAACGACTCGATCTACCTGCTGATGGAGGCCGACGGCACGCGGCGCCTCGCCGGCAATCTCGACCGCTGGCCCGCCTCCTCGCCGGCGGAGGGCGCCTGGTTCCGCACCCGCGTGCTGCATGACGGCGTCGCCGCCGAGGCGCGGCTGCACCGGCTCGACCTGCCCGGCCTCCGCCTCATGATCGGCCGCGACGAGTCGGAGCGCGAGCAGCTCCGCCGGCTGCTGACCGAGGGCGTGTTCTGGGCCTCCGGCGCCGTGGTGCTCTTCGCGCTCCTCGGCGCCTGGCTGCTGCGCCATGCGCTGCAGGCCCGCATGCGCCCGGTCTTCGCGACCACGGCGGCGATCGCCGGCGGCGACCTTTCCTCCCGCGTCGCCCTCTCCGGCCGCGGCGACGAGTTCGACCGCCTGGCCAGGACCCTCAACACCATGCTGGAGCGCATCGCCACGCTGATGGCGGGCGTGCGCGGCGTCTCGGACGCCATCGCCCACGACCTCCGCACGCCGATCGCCCGCGCCCGCGCCAAGCTCGAGGATGCGCTCTCCGAGGCGCCCGAGGGCGCGCAGCCCGGCGCCCCGCCGGACGAGGCGACGCTCCGCGCCGCGATCGAGCAGGGCATCGCCGATCTCGACGGCATCAGCCGCATCTTCCAGGCCCTGCTGCGCATCGCCGAGGCCGAGGCCGGCGCCCGCCGCGCCGCCTTCGCCCCCTTCGACCTCGTCCCCGTCCTCGCCGATGCGGCCGAGATCTACGAGGTCGCCGCCGAGGCGCGCGGGCAGGAGCTCGTCATCACCCTGCCGGAGCGGCTCGACCTGGTCGGCGACCGCGACCTGCTGTTGCAGGCCGTCGCCAACCTGCTCGACAACGCCATCAAATTCACCGCGCCCGGCGGCAGGGTGCAGCTCATGGCGCGCGCCCTCCCGGCCGCGATCGAGGTCGCCGTCGCCGATGACGGCCCCGGCCTCTCGCCGGAGGACCGCGCCCATGCCGGCGAGCGCTTCTTCCGCGCCGACAAGGCGCGTGCCACGCCCGGCTCCGGCCTCGGGCTCTCCCTCGTGCAGGCGGTGATCCACCTGCATGCGGGCGAGCTGCGCCTGGAGGACGCTGCCCCCGGCCGCACCCCGCCCGGCCTCCGCGTCGTGCTGTGCCTGCCGAAGCCCTGAGCCAGCCATGACCGAAGCGTCATCCATCGCCCATCGCCGGATCAGGCCGCCGGCCGCATTGTGCCAGGCCATGCAAAGCCTCGTCACGCCACCCGCGCTGCTCCTGGCTCTGGCGATGTCCGCCTCGGCCGAGCCGGGCCCGCGCGTGACCACCGACACCATCGAGTATTGCGGCAGCCTCGCCGCGCGCCTGGCCGACATGCCGGCGGCGACGATGGAGCCCTCGCGCAGCCTGGCGGCCGAGGGCATGCGGCTCTGCGGCAACGGCCATGTCCGCGTCGGCATCGCCAAGCTGCGGCGCGCCGTCCGCGCCGCGCAGGCCAATACCGGCAATCGATAACGCCGCCCGGCTGGGCTAGCCTCTCCGCGGTGGCGGAGGGTCCGGGATGAGGCAGGCCGATGCGGCGGGGCTGCGGCGCGCAGTGCGCGCCTTCCTCGCCGCCGACGGGTTCGACCGGTCCCAGGGCAGCTTCGGCCCGGTCGATCCCGGCTTCGCCGCCCGGCTCGGAGCCCGCGGCTGGATCGGCACGGCCTGGCCGCGCAGCCTCGGCGGCGGGGAGAGCGGCGCCCGCGCCCGCCACGTCATCGCCGAGGAGCTGATCGCGCATGGCGCGCCGCTGCGGGCGAGCTGGGTAGCCGAGTGGCTTGCCGGCCCCCTGCTCCTCGCCGCCGGCACGCCGGAGCAGCAGCAGGAGATCCTGCCGCGCCTCGCCGCCGGCCGCCTCGGCGCCTGCATCGGCCTCACCGAAGCGGCGCTGCCCCATGGCGAGGCGGCGCGCTGCCTGGCCCGGCCGGACCGAGGCGGCTGGCGCCTCGGCGGCCGATGCCGGCTGGTCGGCGACCCGCTCGGCCGGCTGGTCCTGCTCGCCCGCACCGACGAGGGCGGGCTCGGCCTCTTCCTCGTCGATCTCGCCTTGCCGGGCATCGCCCCGCTCGGCGCCGGCCGCCTGACCTTCGACGGCGTCTTCCTCGCCGCGGACCGCCTGCTCGGCCCGCCGGAGGGGGGGCTGGCGATCTGGCAGGAGGTCGCCGGCATCGCCCGCGGGGCGCCAGGGGCCTGGCTCGCCCATCTGCCGCTGCTCGGCGCCCTCGCCGCGGCCGAGGCCCCGCCCGAGGCGGAGCCGGTGCTCGGCCGCCTCCTCGCCGGCTGCGCCACGCTGCAGGCCATGGGCCTCGCCCGCGCCGGCCGCGCCTCGCCCGGCTTCGCCGCCCTGGCCGCCGAGACGGCGGAGGCCATCCCCGCCGCCCTTCGCCGCCTCCTGCCGGAGGAGGCCCGCCCGGCTCCGGTCGAGCCGCCGCCCCTCCTGCCGCCCGTCCCCGCCATCCGCCGCGCCGCCCGCGCCCGGCATCCGCTCGCCGCCGAGACGGCGCACCTGCTCGCCGCCGGCCCTGCCTCCGGCTTCGATGCCGGGCTGTGGGCGGCGCTGGAGGATGGCCCGGTGCTCCGCGCCGCCCTCCCGCCCGAGCTCGGCGGGGAGGGGGAGGGGCTGCCGGGCCTGCTCGCCATCGCCGAGGCGGCCGGCGCCGCCGGGGCGCCGCTGCCGGTGGCGGAGACGCTGCTCGGCCACCATGCCCTGGCCCTGGCCGGCCTCGCCCCGCCCATCGGCCCGCTGACCATCGGCCCCGTCTTCCCCGGCGAGGCGCCCCGCTTCGCCGACGGGCTGCTCTCCGGCCACCTCCACCGCCTGCCCTGGGCGCGCGATGCCGCAGCCGCGGTCATCGTGCTGGAGGGCCGCCGCACCATCCTCGCCGGCCGCCCCGCCATCGGTGTCGAGGGCCGCAACGGCGCCGGCGAGCCGCGCGACCTCGTCCTGCTGGAGGAGATGCCCGTCCTCGCCGCCGGCGAGCCCGGCGCCGGCCTCGGCCCCGCCGGCCTCCGGGCGCTCGGCGCCCTGTTCCGCTCGGCCGCCATGCTCGGCGCCCTCGGCCGCCTCGCCCGCGGCCGCCGCGGCAGCGCGCTGCTGGCCGGCGCCCGCTTCGCCCTGCGCCGGGCCGCGCGCGAGCCGGGCCGCTTCGCCATCGCCTGCGCCCGCCTCCAGGCCCATGCCGCGGCCGAGGCGGCGCTCGCCATCCCCGGGCAGGATCCGGCGCTGGCCCGCCGCGTCACCGCCTGGTCCGGCGAGTTCGGCACCGAGTCCGACTGGGCAAGCCGGCTCGGCCGCCGCGCCCGCCGCGCCGGGCTTGCCGGCCTGTGGCCCCTCATCGCCGGCCAGGGCAGGATGCCGGACGAGACAGAGGACACGGACGATGAGTGAACTGCTCTTCGAAAAGGCGAACGGCATCGCCACCATCACCCTGAACCGCCCGGACAGCGGCAACGCCTTTACCACCGAGATGCTGGCGCAGTGGGAACAGGCCCTGCGGGAATGCATCCAAGACGACGCCGTCCGCTGCGTGGTGCTGACCGGCGCCGGCCGCATCTTCTGCTCGGGCGGCGACGTGAAGCGCATGGCGGCCAACACCGCCGGCGGCCAGCAGCCCTGGGACCGCGCCAAGTACCTCACCGACCATGTCCACCGCATCCCGCTGACGCTGATGGAGCTGGACAAGCCCTATCTCGTCGCGGTCAACGGCGCCGCCACCGGCGCGGGGATGGACATGGCGCTGATGGGCGACCTCCGCTTCGCCGCGGAGAGTGCGAGGTTTGCCGAGACCTACATCAAGGTCGGCTTCGTCGCCGGCGATGGCGGCGCCTGGATGCTGCCGCGCCTCGTCGGCCTGCCGCGCGCGCTGGAGATGCTCTGGCTCGGCGACTTCGTCTCCGCCGCCGAGGCGGAGCGTATCGGCCTCGTCAACAAGGCCGTCCCCGACGACCAGCTCATGACCCATACCTACTCGGTCGCCGAGCGCCTCGCCTCCGGCCCCACCGTCGGCATCCGGCTGATGAAGCGGATGGTGATGCAGGGCCTCACCAGCAGCTTCCGCGACGGGCTCGCCTTCGCCGCCAGCTGCGTCGGCGTCGTCAGCGCGACGGAGGACCACCGCGAGGCGACCGCCGCCTTCGCCGAGAAGCGCAAGCCCGTCTTCCGCGGTAAATAACCACCCCTCGTTCCGCGGCAGCGGCCGAACCATCGGCCTGGCTTGCGTTGGCCTCCATGGAGCATGGTCCGCGATCATGCTCCGGCCTTCTTGTGGCGCCGCGTGATCCGCGCCCCTGGCGATCACGCTCCGGAGGACCCGCGCATGCCCGACGACCGTCGCCCGCCGCTGCCCGAACAGCATCAGGACCAGACGCCCGGCCGCAACGCGCCGATGGACCCGCCTCCCGACTATGGCGAGGCCAGCTACCGCGGCTCCGGCCGCCTCGCCGGCAAGGCCGCGATCATCACCGGCGGCGACAGCGGCATCGGCCGCGCCGTCGCCCTCGCCTTCGCCCGCGAGGGCGCCGATGTTGCCATCGCCTACCTGAACGAGGAGGAGGATGCGGCGGAGGCCGCCCGCCTCGTCGAATCCGCCGGCCGCCGCGCCATCCGCATCGGCGGCGACATCGCCGACCCGGCGGTCTGCCGCCGCATCGTCGAGGAGACGGCGAGGGCCTTCGGCAAGATCGACGTGCTAGTCAACAACGCCGCCTACCAGATGACGCGCGAGAGCCTCGACGAGATCAGCGACGAGGAGTGGGACTACACCTTCGACGTCAACATCAACGCCATGTTCCGCATCACCAGGGCGGCGCTGCCGCACATGAAGCCGGGCGGGGCCATCATCAACACCGTCTCGGTCAATGCCGACACGCCGAAGCCGAAGCTCATCCCCTATTCGGCGACCAAGGCGGCGATCCAGAACTTCACCGGCAGCCTCGCCCAGCTCCTCGCCGAGCGGGGGATCCGCGCCAATTGCGTCGCCCCGGGCCCGATCTGGACGCCGCTGATCCCGGCGACGATGCCCGTCGAGCAGGTGAAGAGCTTCGGCTCCGAGGTGCCGATCGGCCGCCCCGGCCAGCCGGCGGAGCTCGCGCCCGTCTATGTCATGCTGGCCTCCGACGAGGCGAGCTACGTCTCCGGCGCGACGATCGCTGTGACCGGCGGCAAGCCGATCCTGTAGGCGGCGCCGCTCAATCGGCGGCGAAGGCGAAGCCCGGCTTCTCCCGCCGCTGCCGGTCGGCCAGGGCCAGCGCCCGCGCCGTGTCGATCAGCGCCTGGCGGACGGAGGCGTCGCCGATGGCGGTGAAGGCCTGGACGAGGCTCATCACCCCATCGCCGGCCGGATGGGCGAGGGCATGCCCCCGCGCCTGGCCGAGCAGCGCCTCGACCGAGGTGCCGGAGAGCGTCGCCCAGACCGGCAGCCGGTCGGCGCAGAGCCGGTTCTGCCCGCGCTCATATTTCAGCACCTGCTGCGGGCTGACACCGAGCGCCAGGCCCATCTGCGCGAGCGTCACCCCGGCGTCGAGGCGCGCCCGCTTCAGGCGATGATGGATCGGCTCGGCGGATGCCGGGCCGGTGCCGGGCTCCCGGCCAAGCGGCAGGACAGGGAGGGAGGTCGGAGCGATCCGCGGCATGGGCGTCAACCACCGGCAACTTGCGCTGTATCGTAATGTTTCCCGCACTGGTTGAGAAGACCTAATGAGTCGAACCGGCCGAGCTTTCACTCAAAATCGTCGCCGCCGCCTCATTTCTGGAACCGCCTCCGTTGCACCGGCAGGCGCCGGGGTCCCGCCATGCTGGACAGGATCGCCGATCGGGTGCGGGATACCGGCCGCGTCCGCAAAGGAAGAAGCGATGCTCGACGGCACCGAATACCGCATCCCCTCGCTGCGCCATAAGGTCAGCCCGGAGGAATGGCAGGCCCGCATCGACCTGGCCGCTTGCTACCGCCTGGTCGACCTCTACCAGATGAGCGACCTGATCGCGAACCACGTCTCCGTCCGCGTCCCGGGCGAGGACGCCTTCCTCATCAACGCCTATGGCTTGCTCTACGAGGAGATCACCGCCTCCTCGCTGATGAAGGTCGACTACGACGGCAACATCCTGCTGAAGCCGGACTTCCCCGACCAGGATTACGGCGTGAACCGCGCCGGCTTCGTCATCCACTCGGCGATCCACAAGGCGCGGCACGACCTGGCCTGCGTCGCCCATACCCATACCTGGGCCGGCATGGCGGTCTCGACGCTGGAATGCGGGCTGCTGGCGAACACCCAGACCAGCATGCGCTTCGCCCATATCAGCTACCACGACTTCAACGGCGTGGTGCTCGACCTCTCCGAGCAGGAGCGGCTGGTGCGCGACCTCGGCGACAACAACGCGATGATCCTCCGCAACCACGGCCTGCTCACCGTCGGCCGCACCATCCCCGAGGCCTTCAATGCGCTGCACCGCCTCGAACTCTCCTGCCGGACGCAGATCGCGGCGATGTCCTGCAACAGCCCAATGATCAAGGTGCCGGAGGATGTGGTCGAGAAGACCTACATGAACTACCAGCCGCATGTCCGCCGCCCCTTCGGCCTGCTCGACTGGCCGGCGCTGCTGCGCAAGCTCGACCGCATCGATCCCAGCTACCGGACCTGATGCGCATCCTGCTCTCGGATGTCGCCGAGGCCCGGCACGGCGCGCGCATCCGCGCCGCCCTGCCGGGCGCAGCGCTCATCCCCACAGCACCCGAGGGCCCGCTGCCGGGGACGGCAGGGGTCGAGACGGCCTTCGTCTCCCGCGACCTCTTCGAGGGCGGCACGCGCCACCGCCTCACCGCCCGCTTCCGGCGCTTCGTCGAGGTCGTCCTCGCTGCGCCCGACATCCGCCGGGTGCAGACCTTCTCCGCCGGCACCGACATGGCGCCCTACCAGGCGATGCGCGCGAGGGGGATCGAGGTGGTCGGCGCCAGCGGCGCGAGCGCCCTGCCGGTGGCACAGACCGCCATCACCGGCCTCCTCGCCCTTGCCCGGCGCCTGCCGCGGGTGATGGAGGCGCAGCGCCGCCATGCCTGGGAACCCCTCTACGGCGCCGGCGAGCCGCCCGACCTCGCCAGCCAGACCGCGCTCGTCATCGGCACCGGCCCGATCGGGCAGGAGATCGCCCGGCTCGCCGCCGCCTTCGGCCTCTTCCCCATCGGCATCCGCCGCGAGGCCGCGGCACCGCCCCCGCCGGACTTCGCTGCCGCCGCCCCCTACGCCGCCTTGCCGGAACTGCTGCCCCGCGCCGACTGGCTGATCCTCGCCTGCCCGCTCACCGAGACCACCCGCAACCTGATCGACGCCGCCGCCCTCGCCCTGCTCCCCGCCGGCGCCGGTCTGGTCAACGTCTCCCGCGGCGGCGTGGTGGAGGAGGGGGCGCTGCTCGCCGCCCTCCAGTCGGGCCACCTCTTCGGCGCCTTCCTCGACGTCTTCACCGAGGAACCCCTGCCGCCCGCGAGCTCCTTCTGGGGCCTCCCCAACGTCATCATCTCCCCGCACAGCGCCGCGGCGGGGGAGGGGCTGGCGGAGCGCGTCGCCGCCATCTTCTGCGACAACCTCCGCCGCTGGGCCGCTTGATCCAACGCTTCGGGCTCATGGCCCCGGCGCGGCTAATGCGGTTTCCGTTCGCATAGGTTCACGGAACCCGCTCTAGCAGCCTGTCGGATTCCCATCTGGTCTGAAATCGGCGAATCTGGC